>CAZAQM010000117.1:0-6683 GCA_964487385.1 uncultured Dethiobacter sp. | reverse complement strand
TCCTGATTCCGGCATTATTTACAAGTATATCAATTCTTCCAAAATGATCAAGTGTTGCTTTTACCATTTTCTCACATTCTGTAAAAATAGTAATATCAGTCTGTATGAGCAGGCCTTTTCCCCCGGTACTTTCCATCTCCTTTAAAACTTCTTCGGCCGCGGCTATCTCCCGCTGATAATTGATCACCACCGCCGCCCCTGCCCGGGCAAGGGTCAGGGCAATTTCCCTGCCGATGCCCCGGGATCCGCCGGTTACAATGGCAACTTTTCCCTGCAAGGTCACAGCGCAGCCTCCTCCAGATGATTTAACAGCTTGCCCAGGGTTTCCCTATCCTGAACATAGAAGGATTTAACCTCTTTGTTAATCTTTTTCATAAAACCCGTCAAAGCCCGGCCCGGCCCGACTTCAACAAAAAAGTTATAACCATCCCTGATAAAACGATCCATGGAGTTTTCCCACTGGACCGGACTAAAGACTTGTTTGATCAGGGAAGCCTTGATCTCCTGCGGTTCGCTTATGTAAGAGGCGCTGGTGTTGGCCACAAAAGGAATTTTGGGTTCCCCAATATTAATATTTTCCAGCAGGGAAAACATTTTTTCCTCAATGCAGGCCAACAACCGGCTATGGAAAGGCGCGCTAACCGAAAGCGTAATTGCCTTTCCCTTCTTTTTTTTGGCCAGGCGACAGACTTCATCCAGGGCCTCGGTGTGACCGGCAACAACGATCTGCCCCGGGCAGTTATAATTAACCGGTTCCACATGCCCAAAGGGGAGGGCCTCATGGCATAAAGCAGCCACCTCCCCTGCGCCCAAACCCAAAATAGCAGCCATCCCCCCTCTTCCATCGGGAACAGCTTCCTGCATGTAGATCGCCCGTTTTTGCACCAGGGGCAGCGCATCGCTAAATGCCAGGGAGCCGGCACAAACCAATGCACTATATTCCCCCAGGCTCAGGCCCGCTGTCCCCTCCGGGGAAAAGCCTTGTTCCCTGAGAACAGCAAGTATGGCCATGCTCGTCACCAGAATAGCTGGCTGGGTAATTTCTGTTTGGCGCAGCTGCCCTTCATCCCCATCAAAGATAATCCTGCTCAGTCCCATGCCCAGGATATCATCAGCTTCTGCAAATATTTCCCTGGCTCCGGCGGAGATGGCAGCTATTTCCTTGCCCATACCACTATATTGTGAACCTTGTCCCGGAAAAATAAAAGCACATTTAACCATTTCCCCTATCCCCCCGATTACCAGTTCAGCGCCGCCGCACCCCAGGTAAGCCCTGCACCGAAGGATACCAGGGCGAGCAGATCCCCCTGTTTTATCTTTCCTTCTTCCAGAGCCTCATCCAGAACGACAGGAATTGTTGCCGAAGACATATTTCCATAGCGCTGAATATTGATCAAAACCTGCTCTTCATTCAGGCCGAGCCTTTTGCAGGCTGCATTAATAATCCGCACATTGGCCTGATGCGGAACGATAAAATTTAGATCGGTCGGTTTTTTGCCGCACATATCCAGGACACTAATCGTAGAATCCACCATAATCCTGACAGCAAATTTAAATATTTCCGGGCCGTTCATCTTGATATAGTGTGCCCTTTCCTGCAGCGTCTTCATCGTGGCAGGCCGTTTTGTCCCCCCGGCCGGGATGTCGAGCAGATCCGCCTTTGTACCATCCGAATACATCTTGGAAGCCAGTATCCCCCTGCCTTCATCCACCTGTTGCATGACCACCGCACCGGCCCCATCGCCGAAAAGTACACAAGTCGTTCTGTCCGCCCAATCGACGATCGGCGAAAGGGTATCCACCCCGATGAGAAGAATGTTTTTCGCAGCTCCTGTCTCGATGAACTGCCGGCCAACGGTAAGCCCATAAAGAAAACCAGTACACCCGGCGGCCAGGTCAAAGGCTGCTGCCCTATGGGCGTTAAGCCTGGCCTGGACCAAACAGGCTGAAGAAGGAAGGAGCTGATCGGCAGTAACAGTAGCTACGATCAAAATATCAATTTCTTCCGGCTTAAGGCCAGCCTTTTCCAGGGCTATTCTGGCGGCGATTTCAGAGAGGCTGGAGTTCGTTTCCTCCCCGCTGATGATCCGCCTCTCCTTTATTCCCGATCTGGCCGTTATCCATTCATCGCTTGTTTCCACCATATGTTCAAGATCAAAGTTGGTCAGTCTGACCACCGGAAGGGCTCTTCCCGTCGAGACGATCCCGGCTTTTTTCCCGCTTCTCATTCCAGCACCTCTTTCGGAACCTGCCTCAATTCCTTTTCAATTTTAGTATTAGTCCTGTTTTTTGCATAATAGTAAGCCTGTTTCAGCAACGCCTGGCTGATCGCTTTCCTTTTGGAGGCGCCGTGGCACTTTATACAAATCCCATTAACACCGATCAGCATGGCCCCGC
The DNA here is from genome assembly GCA_964487385.1 of uncultured Dethiobacter sp. Lineage (GTDB taxonomy): Bacteria > Bacillota > Dethiobacteria > DTU022 > UBA8154 > DUNV01. The sequence continues at coordinate 4,286 of CAZAQM010000117.1, read as the reverse complement.
CATATTCAGATTCATCTATCCTGGAAAAAATATTTTGTAAAAAAGGTAAAAGCTCGGCGGCAGCCCGGGAATCTTTTTTAATTTCATCCAGCAGATAGGCAAAAATATCCTGCGAAAGCCCTTCGAAAAACTTTAAAAAAACATTTCCCACAAAACCATCACAAACGATTATATCCGCTTTGTTGCGAAAAAGCTCACTTGCTTCGATATTACCGATAAAATGGAAGAATCGGCTTTCCTTAAATAACTGGTAAGCCTTCTTTATTCTAGCATTCCCTTTTTTTTCTTCGGTTCCAACATTTAAAAGAGCAACCCGCGGGTTGGGCTTGCCCATGACCTCCTGGCTATAGACACTGCCCATCAGGGCATATTGCCATAGATGTTCCGGCTTGGGATCCATGTTGGCCCCAACATCCAGGATAACGATGCTATCACCCTTAGAAACAGGAAATTCCGTCAGCAGGGCAGGCCTCCTGATACCGCCGAGCCGCCCGAGAAACAATAAGCCCCCGGCCATCAGAGCCCCGGTGCTGCCGGCGCTGAGAACGGCATCTGCCTCTCCCGAACGAACCAGCCTTAGAGCAGTAACCATCGAAGATTTATTTTTGCGGCGGATGGCCAGCCCGGGATCCTCATTATTGCCGATCACTTCATCAGCATGAACGATAGTCACCTGCCCGCGGCCCGTTTCCCGATCGATATGCTGCCGGATAATATCCTCCCGTCCAACCAGATAAACTTTTAAATCCCCATTCTGCCGGGCAGCGTCAAGAGCACCCCGGACAATTTCCCCAGGGGCATAATCGCCCCCCATGGCATCCACAGCTACCTTTAGCACAATACCAACCCCTGCAAAAAGAATAAAACAAATCCCGGGCAAAAGAAAACCATCCCGGGTTTTTAACTGGATTTAAGGCTTAACGATTTCTTTCCCCTTATAGTATCCACAATGCCCGCAAATATGATGGGGCAGTTTTAGCTCGTGGCATTGGGGGCAGGCAACGAGGCCCGGGGCGGCCAGTTTCCAATGGGTGCGCCGCTTATCTCTCCTCGTTTTGGATACTTTTCTCTTCGGTACTGCCATTTTAAACACCTCCTGTAATTTTATTAGTACAATTTTTTTAAAAGAGACCATCTTTGATCTGTATTTTCATCTGTGCAAAAACAGGTCGACTTATTTTTGTTCCGGCCGCAGATTGGGCAAAGTCCCCGGCAATCCTCTCGGCATAAGATTTTTAGCGGCTGGGAAAGGAAAAAAGACTGCCGAAAGTATTCATCAAGTCTGAGCAGCTCCCCCCTGAAAAGATACTGTTCGTCTTTCTCGGAAGCAGCCAGGGAAATTTTACCGCCCTCACCTGCTTGCAAGTGGATAAATTCCTCATCAAAAGATTCTTCCAGTGTAATACTCGTTTGCTCGAGGCAACGGCTGCACTCGCCGGCAAGTTCCGCCTGCCAGTTCCCTTTGATCAAAACCCGGTTGTTCACATACGCTGCCCGGAGGAAAACATCCAGGGAAGTAATATTTTCCTGCGGTGCCGTCAGCTCGGAATCAGCAACTTCAATTTCCCCATGGTATTTTAAAAATCGTCCCCCGGCCTTCTTTAAATCAGGAATAAAGAGCTCCATGGCCCCACCCCCCAAAGAATCAAGCCTAATTATATAGAGGCACAGCTTTTTTGTCAAGAATTAGGTTGCCAAACTTGCAAAACCCTAGCCGCATATCAATAGGTGATACCATCAAACTCAGGTGTTCTTTCGCTGCTAAGAAGAACCATAATCCTATTCGGTACACAGACAATGCTTTGGTAACTGCGGCTGATCCAGCCGATATGGGAGCAGATGCCCCGCGGGCAAAGATCCTCAGAGATGGGAAGCATGCGCACCCGCCCCCGGCTTATTTGCAAAGAGGCAACATGTTCGTTATGCTCACCAAAAGGAAAGGTAACAATTTCCTCGGTTTGCATATTAAAGGAAATTTCCTTGACAAGGCTGTTATTCACGAGGATGGAAATATATTTTTGCTCCCCCCCCGCCTCCAGGCGAATATTAAAGAGAAAGATGGCCAGACTCAGGGCTAGGAGGGAGACAATCAATAGTTTGTCGTAAAGGGTCGTTTTAACTGACATTTTTCTTGTCTCCCTTTCTATTTGAAAACAGCATGCCAATGCTGATTCTGGCTTGCAGCCTGCCGTAAAACGATTAAAACGTCAGTTTATATGTGGCGCTTCCCACAGCCGCGAGGGCCTCGCCATTATATATATGTACCTGCCCGAAGGCCCTGGAGCCCCTTCTATGGATAATCTCTCCCTTTATCTGCACTGTACCCCCTGTTATCGCCTGCAAATAATTAACCTTCAGCTCCAGCGTGGCAATCCCTCTCACCTTTTGATCCTGGAAAAGAGCGCAGCCCAAGGCCGCATCAATAAGTGAGGCAATAACACCGCCATGCAATGTCCCCATGGGATTGGTCAACTTTTCATCAAAATTTAGAAGGAGATGGGCACAGGGATATTGTGCCTCCTCAATTTTGATCCCCAGGAGATGCATATAGGAAGAAGGGCCAATTATCTCATCCATTGCTTTTTGCCTTCCTTTTCATATTTCATATGGCCAAAAACGACAAAATACAGTACAATTACCTATAATATTCTAGTTTCTAAAAAAGGAGCCCGGGAGAAGAGATGTTATTCCGCAAGGCAAAAATGTCCGATATCGAAACCATTGCAGCATTGATCAATTATTATGCCGAAAGGGGCGCCATGCTCCCCAGGACGATCCCTTCCATGTACCAGAGAATCAGAGAATATACCCTCATCGAGGATAACGGGGCAATTATCGCCGTGGGAGGTCTGCACATCCTTTGGAATGACCTTGCGGAAATCTGCTCACTGGCCGTCCAACCGGAAAATATCAAAACCGGGCTTGGTTCCTCCCTCGTGGAAAAGTTGATGCAGGAGGGCAGAGAGCTTGGCATCCAAAATATTTTTGCCCTCACTTACCAACCGCTTTTTTTTGAAAAATGCGGTTTTACGAGGATCGAAAAGGAAAAACTACCCCAAAAGGTCTGGACAGAATGCATCAACTGCCCCAAATTTCCCAACTGCGATGAAATCGCCTTAATAAAAAACAATATTTGATTCCGCCATCCTCAGCGAAGCGAAGGATCCTGCCTTTAACAAAGCTGCCGGGGGGATATTCCTGGGCTGGTTAGAATTCCCCCATTTTCCGTATCACAGCAGCGGCCATCTGGGAGGTAGAAGCCTTGCCGCCAAGGTCATAAGTAACCTCTTTTTTCCCGGCAATAACCTCGGCGAGAGCCTTTTCGATTTTTGCTGCCGACTCGTTTTGCCCCATATATTTTAACATTAAAACGGCAGAAAGAATGGTTGCCGTGGGATTAACCTTGTTCTGGCCGGCATATTTAGGAGCGCTGCCGTGCACGGGTTCAAAAATAGCTGCTTCCAGGCCAATATTGGCACCGGGGGCCACTCCGAGCCCGCCGGCCAGCCCGGCGCAAAGATCGGAGATAATATCGCCATAAAGGTTGGGCATGACCATGACATCGTAGAGATGGGGCTTGCTGACCAGTTGCATTGCCATGTTATCGACGATGCGATCCTCAAATTCGATATCCGGATATTCTTCCGCCACTTGGCGCGCCACATTTAAAAAAAGCCCATCGGTACATTTCATGATGTTGGCCTTATGGACAACAGTAACCTTCCTGCGTTTTTCACTGCGGGCGTACTCAAAGGCAAAACGCACGATCCTGTCCGACCCCTTGCGGGTAATGATCTTAATGCTTTCTGCCGCATCCTCGCCGACCATGTGCTCGATGCCGGCATAAAGATCCTCCGTATTTTCCCTGACGATCACCAGGTCAATATTATCATAGCGGCTAAGCACCCCCTCATAGGTCTTTACGGGCCGAAGATTAACGTAGAGATCCAAGGCCTTCCTCAAGGCCACGTTGATGCTCCGAAAACCCGTGCCAATCGGCGTTGTAAGGGGACCTTTCAAGGCTATCTTATTTCGGCGAATGGACTCTACCGTTTCCTGCGGTAAATAATCGAATCCTTTTTCGTAAGCGGTCAGGCCTGCCTCCATAAATTCCCATTTTACATCCACTCCGGCAGCCTCAATTACCTGCAAAGTGGCGGAAACAAGCTCCGGTCCGGTTCCATCCCCGGGAATTACTGTTATAGTTTGCATATCTTTCATCCTTCTCTTTCATCATTCCAATTTATCATCACCATAGACCCTTTGGTAATGGTCATACGTTCGTA
>CAZAQM010000116.1:0-6755 GCA_964487385.1 uncultured Dethiobacter sp. | reverse complement strand
GACGGCCTGATCGCTGCCATCGGCGAGATTCCCCCGGCAGGTGAAGGGATCGATCAGGTGATCGATCTGATGGGTACCACTCTGGCTCCCGGCCTCATCGACTCGCATGTTCACCCCGTCCTTGGGGATTTTACGCCGCGGCAAAACATGCTGGGCTATATCGAAAGTTCGCTGCACGGAGGCGTTACCTCCATGATCTCGGCCGGGGAGGCCCATGCGCCTGGCCGCCCGAAGGATCCGGCCGGGATAAAGGCGCTGGCAATCCTTTGCCATAAATCCTCCCAAAATCTTCGTCCCGCCGGAGTGAAGCTGCACGGCGGGGCGCTGATCCTGGAAAAAGGGCTGCAGGCGCAGGACTTTGCCGAGCTGGCGGCAGAAGGCGTCTGGCTGGTGGGGGAAGTGGGGCTGGGCAGCGTCAAGGAGCCGCAGGAAGCGGCGCAAATGGTTCGCTGGGCCCATGAGCAGGGTATGAAAGTTATGATGCATACCGGAGGCACCTCCATACCAGGCAGTTCCGTGGTTACAGCTGCCGATGTGCTCACCGTCGGGCCCGATGTGGCTTCCCATATCAACGGAGGGCCGACGGCGCCTTCCCAGCAGGAGATCGACAGGCTTATCGACGAGTCCCGGATCGCCCTGGAGATTGTGCACTGCGGCAATCCCAAGGCTGCCGATTATGCGGCGCGAAAGCTTCTGGAAAAAGGTGAGCTTTCCCGCCTTATTATCGGCAATGATGCCCCTTCGGGCAGCGGGGTGATTCCCCTGGGCATACTAAGGGTTATGGCCCAGCTGGCTTCCCTCTCAAATATTCCCCCGGCTGTGGCTTTTGCGGCGGCCAGCGGCAATACGGCGCAGCTATACGGCTTGAACACGGGGAGAATAGAGGTGGGACGGGAGGCGGATCTGGTCGTTTTGGATGCTCCCATGGGCTCTGTAGGGGAAAACGCCCTGGAAGCCCTGGCTGCCGGCGACTTGCCAGCAGTTTCCCTGGTCCTGATTGACGGAAAGATTGTCGTCAGGGGGAGCAGAAACACTCCCCCGCCCAAGCGCAAGCCCCTTTACCAGGTTTAGCGGGGAAAAGATTTATAACCGTGAAGAAATGGAGGGAAAAACTTGCCGGAAGATTTTGAAATCCGTAAAATGTACCTGTTTGTGGAGGAGATCCATGCCGATGGGACAAAAAAACTGGCGCAGCCGACGCGCAAAGCCGCGGCCGCAGCAGTTTTCCAAAACCCCTATGCAGGTAAATACCAGGAGGACCTTTCCCTGCTCTATGATTGGAGCGAAAGACTGGGGGAGATGCTGACGCAAAAGGCCGTTGGCGTCCTGGGCATAGAGCCTGAAAAAGTGCAGAGCTATGGCAAAGCAGCCATCGTCGGTGAAAAGGGCGAGCTGGAGCACTGCGCCGCCATACTGCATCCCAAACTGGGCAAACCAATGCGGGACAATGTCGGCGGGGGAAAAGCGATCATCCCTTCGGCAAAAAAACTCGGCTATCCCGGTGCAACCATCGATGTGCCGCTGCATTTTAAAAATGCCGCCTTCGTGCGCTCCCATTTCGATGCCCTGGAGGTGCGCCTTCCCGACGCACCCCGGGTCGATGAGCTGGTGTTGATCGTGGCCGTGACCGATGCAGGGCGCCCTCTGGCCCGCATTGGGGGCCTGACGGTAGCCGAGGTCAGGGGCGAAGACGGATTGAGGTAATTTGCCGAAGAATGTACTTTGCTTTGGCGTGAATGGTAAAAATCTGCCCGTGAAAATAGCCGGCGGCCAGGCCGGAAGAGCAGGAGTTGGAGTTGTATTCATGATCTACGTCGATAAAGAGAAATGTATAGGTTGTGCCAAATGTGCACGGGATTGCCCTCTGGGGGCGATCAGGATTGTGGAGAGAAAGGCGGTTGTCGGGGAGAATTGCGTGCATTGCGGGGTATGCCTGAAGGTCTGCGCCGAGGATGCTCTGACCAGGCCGATGGAACGGGACCCGTTGGCCTGCAAATGTACCTCCTGCCCCGTGCAATGCGAAATTATGCCCGGTTTTACAGGCGCCTGCCAACGCTACCTGAACCGGGATGGGGTTCTCGTCAGAAACAGGCCCCTCGTTACAGAGTTTTCTTCCGGGCAAAAAGGAGCCGGGGCAACGGATCGGCCGCTGGTTACCGGGGTGGGCGCCGGAACGACTTATCCCGACTGCCGCCCCGCTCCCCATATCGTCCAGGATATCGTGGGCGAGGTGGAGGTCGTGACCGTGGTCACGGAGGCTCCGCTGAGCTACAGCGGTGTGAAGGTTAAGATCGATACAAATGACTATATCGGAGAAGAGGGAGCCAAAGTCCGCCGCCAGGGCCAGGTTGTCGGCCAGGTGGAGATGGAGGAATATGGATCCAAAATGCTTTCCATCGGCGGGGTTAACCTTTTGACCGGCCCGGCCGGTTTCTTGGCGGCCAGGACGATCGTGGAGATCTGCAATGGCGAAAGGGTTAAGCTGCGGGTGGAAAACGGCGCCGGCCTGGAGCTGCAGGTTGGTAAAAGGCCGGTGATCGATGGCCGGGAAAATGCCAAAATGCGCGTGGGGTGCGGCAGTGCAACCGTGGGCATGTTCGCTCCGCAGCTTGCCGCCGTCGTGAATGAGGCTATTGTTCTCGATCATCATGTCGTCGGGCTTCTCTCCGAGCATGCAGCCGGCGAATATGTGGGCATGCAGTGGAGCGGTGTGGTGCCCAGGGCCAGGAAAAGCACCAAAGGCCGCTATTTTGGCGAGCCCGGGCATGGCTGGGGCGGAACGAACATTGAGGATCCCAGGGAGGCTATCCTGAAAGTGGATCAAAATGTGGCCAAACCCGGCATAAACATACTGGTGACAGAAACGACGGGAAAGCAGGCCGCCCTTTTTACCTTGGCAGAAAATGGGGAAATAGAGGAGATTCCCCTCAGCCGGGAAGTAAGGGAGGTGGTGGAGTTGATCTCTTCCTCCTGCCAGGAGGCCAGGGTATCGGCAGTCTATGTTGCCGGGACGGGGGGCAGCGCCCGGGCCGGCGTGGCCAGGTTTCCCCTCAAGCTTACCGGGGCCGTGCATGCCGGTGAGGCCAACCTTACCATTGGCGGTGCTCCGGCGTATATCCTCCCCGGCGGCGGGATCAACTTCCTCGTCGATGTGGAAAAGGTCGTCCCCAAAGCATTTACATGGGTCCCCACTCCGGCAACGGTTGCCCCGGTGGAATATACCATGACCAAGGAAAAATACAGGGAGATGGGCGGGCATCTGGAGAGCATCATCAATATTTCGCAGATCAAGAAAAAATAGCAAAACCTTTTTGGATAAGGAGCCCTGTTAAAATGCAACAGGGCTCCCCCAGCGGATAGCGACAGGAGCAGTTTTGTTTTTGCACGGCATCCCCGGGAGGTGCGGATGGTGCAGATCGAACATTTTCGCCCGGGCCAGGCATTTTTTGAGCATGGCCCCATTACCATGGTTATTGGTGGGTGGCGGCAGGGCGAACCCATGCGGAAAGAGCTTGATGAAGCAGCGGCCATTGCCGCCCGCCATCTGGAGGAGCTCTCCCATGTGCCGGAGAGGGGGAAACTACCTCTCTTGGGGATAAATGGGCATGGCGATCCCGCTGTCGCTTCTCGGCGCCTTCCACTCGTTTTCAGGCAGATGTGCCGGGCTGTCAAGGCAACGGGCGATAGCACCCTCACTCCGATGGCTGCCGTAGCCGGGGCCATAGCCGATCTGGCGGCGGAGGCGCTGCTTAGGCGCGGGGCGACCAAGGCTTTCGTCAACAATGGGGGCGATATGGCGGTGCGGGTGGGTCCGGGGGAAAAACTGCTTGTTGGTATCGTTGCCTCGCTGTCTTCGGGAAAGATTACCCATATCCTTACGCTGACAAACGGGGAAGGCATTGGCGGGGTTGCCACCAGCGGCCTTGGCGGACGTGGTTTTACCAAAGGGGTGGCGGATGCCGCAGTTGTCCTGGCGGAAAACGCCGGGCTGGCAGATGCCTGTGCTACCCTCCTGGCCAATTCAACTTTTGTCAATACCCCGCAAGTGCAGCAGGCCAGGGCCGAAACCCTGGATCCGCTAACCGATCTCAAGGGGCGGATGGTTACCCAAGCAGTCCATACCCTGCCGGGCGGGGTGGTTTTACAAGCTCTTAAACAAGGCAGTGAATCTGCCCGGCAGTTGATCGAAAAAGAAGTGATAAAGGGGGCCCTTATTTTTGTACAGGGGCAAATGGCAGCGATTCCCGGGCCATTTCCAAACCTCAGAAGCATTTGATAATAGCCCCTTATGGTGACGTGCCTTCATGGCGGTGATACATTTTTATCTTTTATAGAATGCCTGACCTAAGGCATTTTTTTTTATGGGAACGATTCCCCCGGTGAAGACATAAGGTAAACTGTCAAATAAAAAACGGAGGAATCGAAGGCCGATGATAAACGAAATGACAATTTTTCCGGGAGTCGATAAAAATGGTTTTAAGGAGAAATTTACATATATAAAACTTAAGGCCGGTGAAACGGTATCCATTGTCGGACCAACGGGAAGCGGCAAGACGGCCCTGATTACCGATATTGAACTGCTGGCCCAGGGGGATACCTATACGCAGCGGCGTGTCCTGGTTGACGGCGAGGCGCCGACGGATGAAGTCCGCTATAACCCCGCCATGAAGCCTATCGTTATGATCACGCAGAATACCAAGTGTTTTGCCGATCTGACGACGGAGGAATTTCTGCAGATCCATGCCCGCGCCAGGAAAATCCAGGATGCAAAAGTAATTCGGGAAACGATCGAACTGGCCAATACATTTACCGGTGAAAAGATCAAAAAAGAAACAAGGGTGACCGTCCTTTCCGGCGGCCAAACCCGCTCCCTGCTTATAGCCGATGCTATCCTCATCGGCGCCGCTCCGATCATCCTGCTCGACGAGATCGAAAATGCCGGCATCTTTAAACAGGAGGTCGTTAAATTGATCCACAACGCCGGCAAAATGGTGGTTTTTGTCACACACGATCCCGTCATCGCCCTCCTGACCAAGACGAGAATTATCATGGAGAACGGGGCGGTCAAGAATATCCTCTATCAAAATGAACCGGAAATAACTGCTGCCAAAAACCTGCTGGAGCTGGATAAAAAAATAGGCAATGTGAGGGAGGAACTGAGAGCAGGAAAGGCAATTACTTACGACTTTCTAGCCGTAAATTTTGCCTGAGGCGAAATAAAACGATTCTTTTAAAAAAATAAACCGGGAAGGTGTATTATTATGAAACTCGTTGTCATTGCCGGCCCGCCCTCAGCGGGTAAAACCTCACTGACAAAGCAGATCGTCAAAAGGTTTAAGGAGGAGATAACCATTGCCTTTTTGAAGATCGATGTGGTGAAAGCCTTTGAGGATATAGAGCTGAGAAAGGAATTTGGCATCCTGACCAAAAAAATGTATTCGGGCGACCTTTGCCCCGATCATGCCGGGGTAATGGTGCTGGGCGACGCCGTGGAATGGGCGGAGGAAAATGCCGCCGATCTGCTCATCGTGGAGAGTGCCGGACTGTGTTTGCGCTGCTCGCCTTATTTGAACCAGGGCCTGGGCATTATCGTTCTCAGTTCTATTTCGGGCATTCATGCGCCGGAAAAAATGGGGGCGATGGTCAGCCTGGCCGATATCGCCGTGATCACCAAGATAGATCTGGTCAGCCAGGCGGAACGGGAAGTGCTGATCCAGAAAATTAAGGAGGTACATACCAAGATCATCCTCATGGAAACAAATGCTCTGCAGGGCAATTCCCTGCATCGCCTCTACAAGCTCATTGAGGATTCGCCGGAGATAGATAAAAGCGCTCTGTTTTTAAAAGGAAACCCGCCTCTGGGCACCTGTACAATCTGTATTGGCAAGAAGGAAATTGGCTGGAGGCATCACTTTGGAGTGGTGCAAAAGCTTAGCGGCCCCATGGCCGAATATCTTTACCGGGGTGAATGAGATGAATGAAAAAATAAAGCCCTCCTGGCTGCCTCCGGGTAAAAACTGCGGCCTTTGCGGGGAAAAAAGCTGTAAAAATTTTTTACGCCTGCTTCTTGCCGGGGCAAAAGCATATACAGACTGCCCTTACTACCGGGATCCCCTTTCTGTCGGCAAAAATAAGGATTTTCTTGCCGAAGCGGATTATCCCGAGGCGGATATTCTGGGGCATGGTTATGATTTTGTGCTGGAACCCCTGCCGGGAGAAGTTTCAGCCCGCAAAATAGTTCTTCCCTTTCGGGGGGATCTGGTGGAAAAGCTGGATATCCGGACCGGTGATTATGTGCTGGGGCGGCCGATGGGCGCCGGCTGTCCCATACCCCATGTTCTCAAGGTCATTAAAGCAGAGAGCATTACGGGCCTTCTCTATACCTGGGTGGTGGGACCAAAGTTTTCCCGGGAGCATAAGGTCAAGGATGTCGTTGCCTACCATATGATTGGTTTTGAAGGCCTTGCTGCCAGGATCGGCAAAGAGCCCGTTTTTGGCAGCCGGGTAACTTTTTTGCCGGGTTTTTGCATGATGTCCCTCAATCACACCGGAGTGGTCAATATGCTGCTGCAAAAAAGAGATGGGCTGCATCTGCGCATCGAGGATGTGAGGCTCCTGGCCGGCTGCACATAGTATATATCGCCCTTCGGAAATTTAACGTGTAAGCGTGCCCTTCCAGGTGGTTGTGCCGGCCATGTACTATCTTTCCAGCCTGCTTAAAAATGCTTTGGTGCGCTCATTTCGGGGGTTGTTGA
>CAZAQM010000115.1:0-6769 GCA_964487385.1 uncultured Dethiobacter sp. | reverse complement strand
CCGAGCAAAGCCGTGAGCGCTTTCGGGCGGAGAGCTTTGGTCCGGGGGCGGTAGTGGAAAGCGATGGTCTGCAGGTGACATTCCTGAACCCTTATGAGGGCGTCTATACAGTTACCATCATACGCTCCGTCAGGAAAGGCTGTTCCGCTGCAGGGGCTGCCATCGGGGATACGGAGGAAGCCCTCCTGGAACAATGGCGCGATAAACCCCTCCGGAAACTGCACAGTATCAGCTATGATGACGAGGCATGGTTCGGGAAGAATTACGACCTTGCCTATGCGCATACCCCGGAGGAAAACACTAAAAGCGTGCTTTACCTTATAAAAGATGGCATGGTTTCCGGCATAGAACTTATAAACGGTTTGGATGGGGCGATGTATTAGCCGGCCGATTTCCCTGAAAACCCCTGCTTAAAAACCTCCCCAGGCAAACATATATTGCCGGAAAAGATGGCTTGCAGCGGGGATTGCAGTTTTTGCAGAGGTTTGACTAACAATTCTTTATATGGTAAACTGTTATTGCCTAAAAAATACTCAGGTATACCTTAAAGAGATATATAATACTTCCCAGGAGGTTATTAAAATGAGCAGACTGATGATTAAAATTTTGGAGCCCGAATTTGAAAAAGCTGAGGCGATGGTTATGGATGTAATGATGGCTGTGCAGGGTTTACCCATCGTTGCAGATGTGGAAAAGATTGGTGATCTTGGTAAGATCAAGAAAAAGTTTAATGTGACTGAAATACCTGGCCTGGTCGTTAATAACAAAGTCCTGGTCACGGGCAGGGCTCCCCAAAGGGAAGAAATTAAAAAATGGCTGCGCGAGGAATTCAACAGGGGACAGGCAGCCGGGTAAAGGTATGGTTACCTTCTAATTAACATAGTATGAAATTTTTAAAGGCAGGCTTGAAGCGGCCTTTTTTTTTTGATATAATAGCCCTGTTTACAAAACTGTGCACAAGCCCAAAAGGGGTGGCAGCTTGTTTGCGGAACAATTTCGGATAGGTGAAAAAATAATCAGCATGTCCAGGATTGAAGAGGTGGTGCGATCCATCCTTAAACTGCGTTCCCAGGGCCTTTCCCAGCAAGAGGTAGCTGGCGCCCTTCACCTGGACCGCCCTTTTATCTCCCGCCTGGAGAGCATAGGCGAGGTGCGCAAAGGGAAAAAAGTTGCTTTGATCGGTTTCCCTTTGCGGAATAAGGAGGAGATTATCGAGCTTGCCCGGAAAAAAGGCGTGGATTATGTTTGGATCATGAGCGAGAAAGAACGATGGGAATTTGTCAGTCAGCGGACGGCCATGGACTTTTTTAACCAGGTAATCGAAGTGATTGCCACGCTCAAGGCATATGACACCATTATCCTGGCCGGATCCCGGAAGTGGCAGAGGATTGCCGAGGCACTGCTGGATAGCCAGGTAATTTTCCTGGAGATAGGAATTTCCCCGATCAAGGAAGACTGCTTGTTAAACCCGGATTTACTGGAAACGGTTTTGGAGCAGGTATTAGCCAGCCCGGAAGTATAGTGCGTTTAAGAAGGATGTGAGCAGGTGAAAAAAGTTATCAGCATTAGTCTTGGTTCCTCAAAGCGGGATCATTTTGCTGAAATCGAGCTGATGGGGAAAGAATTTCAGATCAGCCGTATCGGCACGGATGGTGATCTGAATAAAATGGTGGATTTTATCCGGGAGAACGATGGGAAGGTAGACGCCTTTGGATTGGGGGGGATAGACCTCTATCTTCAGGCTGTGGATCGGCGTTATTCGCTGCGGGATGCCGAAAAGGTGGCCAGGGCGGCGCAAATAACCCCCATTGTGGATGGTTCGGGCCTTAAAAACACTTTGGAACGCCGTGTGGTCCAGTATTTACTGGAGGAAACAGATATACTGGCAGAAAGGAAAAGGGCCCTCATCGTCAGCGCCATGGATCGTTGCGGGCTAGCTCAAAGCCTCAGCGACGCGGGTTGCGAGATGGCCTATGGCGATGTGGCCTTTGTTCTCAATCTTCCCATCCTGCTCAAATCATTAAAATCCCTGGCCCTCATTGCCCGCCTGTTGGTTCCCATCATCCGCCTTCTGCCCTTTTCCATGATCTATCCCACGGGGAAAAAACAGGAAAAGAATGAACCCCGCTTCCCCCGTTTTTTTCTGGATGCCGATCTCATCGCCGGGGATTTTCACTTTATACGCCGCTTCATGCCCGAAAGGCTGCCGGGAAAAACAATTATAACCAATACTGTCACGAAGGAGGATCTGGCGATGCTCCGGGACAAGGGTGTGAGGACATTGGTTACAACGACGCCGGAGATCGAGGGGCGTTCCTTCGGGACAAACGTTATGGAGGCATTGCTGGTGGCCTATACAGGAAGTAAAGGTGAACTAAGGGATGAGGAATATTTGCTTCTCTTGAAGGAACTTGACTTTAAACCGCGAATCGTGCAGATGGCCCAAGAGGCCTAGTTGTGCTCCCGAAAGGAGGTGTCGGTAAAAGCCGGTTACTTATGGGAAATATTGATTTTTCTTTTATTTTGCACCCTTTGAGCGATGAGGATATTTTCCGCAAGCTGAAATTTATGCGCAATTGGCCTTCTCCCCTGGTGGAAAGAACCATTCGCCTGCTGCCTCCTATTTGGGCATCGCAGATTACGGGGATATCCTCGCCTTACAATAGCGTGGAGGGATGCTTTATGGGTGTTCTGCTCACGACCAGGCAGATGCTCCAGCTTCCCCCCGAAATAGTTTTGCGCAAAGTCATCGCCGCGGGTAAAAAGGCTGCCCGGGCCGGGGCAAAAATTGTCGGCCTTGGTGCCATGACCGCCGTTGTGGGGGATGCAGGGATGACGATTGACCGCCACCTGGATATCGCCGTGACAACCGGCAACAGTTATACTGTTGCCACAGCTCTTGAAGGAACGGAAAAGGCGGCCGCATTAATGGATATTGATCTAAGCCGGGCCGAGGTGGTTGTTTTGGGCGCTACCGGCTCTATTGGCAGCGCCTGTGCCCAAATTCTAGCCAAAAAGGTGAGCTACCTGACGCTGGTAGCTCGCAATACGGCGCGCCTGGAAAAGCTGGCGGAGAAAATCATCGCTGAAACCGGGTTGGCCGTCAAGGTTACCCCCGATATCAAAGGGACGGTGCGCCGGGCCGATATCATCGTTGCCGTTTCCAGTTCCGCGGAAAGCCTTATTGAACCGGAGGATCTCCGGCCCGGGGCTATCGTTTGTGATGTGGCCAGGCCCCGGGATGTTTCGGCAAAAGTGCTGGAGAAAAGGGATGATGTCCTCATTATCGAGGGCGGGGTTGTGCAGGTTCCCGGGGATGTCAATTTTAATTTTAACTTTGGTTTTCCTCCCGGAATGGCCTACGCCTGTATGGCCGAAACGATGATTTTAGCCCTGGAAAAACGTTACGAAAGCTTTTCCCTGGGCAGGGAGATGACAGTGGAGCAAATTGAGGAGATCAGATCTTTGGCTGCCAAGCATGGTTTCAAGCTGGCGGGCTTTCGCAGTTTTGAGCGGGCTCTCAGTAGGGATGATATTATGAAGATAAAGGAACGGGCCGGGATCGCCCGCCAAAAGATTGATGCTGCAAGGTAACCCGTCGGATTCCCTTTCATATCGTGCATTCTGCTGTATGTACCGAAGAATTATGACTTTAATCCATTTTATTTTTCAGACCCGCTGCGGCGGGTTGTTTTTTTTGACTCTTCTTTTTAGTGTCATTGTTTTGTCAAGTTTTTGTTTGACAAAGTCAGGTTGTTTGACTATAATAGGAAAAACATAAAACCCCTTTTCTGCCGGGTACCGGCCCGGCAGAGAAAAGAGCCATTTCTTTTAGCTATTAATAGAGTGTCAAGTTAAAGCTTGACGCTTACTCTTGGATCTGCCGGTAAGACAGCAAAACACCTGAAAACGGGAATATTTAATCGACGAAAAACATATAATGTCACCTATATAAATGAAATATCCTGATCAAATGATTAAAGGAGAGAGTCGTATGTCGTCCAAAGAGGTGGTTCTCACTCAAAATGGGCTGAAAAAACTAGAGGATGAGCTGTTATATCTCAAATCTGTAAAAAGGCGCAAGGTAGCCGCACGGATCAAGACGGCAATTTCTTTTGGTGACCTTAGTGAAAACTCCGAATATGAAGATGCAAAAAATGAACAGGCCTTTGTCGAAGGAAGGATCCTGACGCTGGAAAAGATGCTGAGAAATGCCCGCCTTATCGGTAACGAATCGAATAAGGAAGTAGTCGATTTCGGAGTGACCGTGCGGCTGAAGGATCTGGAAAGCAACGAGGAGCTTCAGTTTACCATTGTCGGATCGGCAGAATCCGATCCCGCGGACAATAAAATTTCCAATGAATCGCCTGTGGGCAGGGCTATTTTTGGTTCTCCGGTGGGCACTGTCATCGAAGTAAAAGTCCCCGCGGGGATGATGCGCTACCAGATACTGGAGATTAAATAGTACACCGGGAATAACTGGGGGCAATCACTAATGGATGGGGGTTTATTTTTTATATGTCAGAAGATCACCTAAGCGATCAGGAACAAATCCGGCATAACAAAATTATTGCTTTTCGTCAGCAGGGTCACGAGCCCTATGGAGATAAATATGCTGTTTCCCATTATTCCAGGGATATTGCAGGGGATCCACAGGGTTTTATCGGGGAAACGGTTAGCCTTTACGGCCGGATCATGACCAGGAGGGGGCATGGTAAGGCCGGTTTTGCCCATATCCAGGACAGCACGGGACAGATGCAGATTTACCTGCGGGAGGATCGGCTGGGGGAAAAGGATTATATGTTCTACAAGGAGTTGGACGTTGGCGATATCATTGGGGTGACAGGGGAAGTCTTTACGACCCAAAAGGGGGAAATCACCGTTAATGTTGCTTCTTTTTCGCTTCTTTCCAAATCCCTGCGCCCTTTGCCGGAGAAGTGGCATGGCCTCAAAGATGTTGAGCTGCGCTATCGACAGCGCTATCTCGATCTGATGGTTAACCCGGAAATCAGGAATGTCTTCATTGCCAGGAGCAAGATCATACATAAGATGCGTTCTTTTCTCGTAGATCGGGGTTTCCTGGAAGTGGAAACTCCGGTGATGCATACTCTGGCCGGGGGGGCTAATGCCCGTCCGTTTATTACGCATCACAATACACTAAATATGGACCTGTATCTGCGCATTGCTACCGAGCTTCATCTAAAACGGCTGGTCGTTGGCGGGATGGACAGGGTTTTTGAGTTGGGCCGCATTTTCAGGAACGAAGGTATTTCCACGAACCACAACCCCGAATTTACTTCTGTGGAAGTTTATCAGGCTAATGCAGATTATGAGGATATGATGGTCCTCACGGAAGATATGATTGCTTTTCTAGCCAGGGAGGTCTTGGGATCCCTGACTGTTGAATATCAGGGAAAACTGCTCGATTTTACCCCTCCCTGGCCCCGGCAAAACCTTCAGGATGTCGTACGGGAGGTCACAGGAATTGATTTTGACGCTGTCCAGGATGATGATGGCGCCCGGCGGATCGCCCTTGAAAAAAATCTGGAGCTGGAACCCGGCCTGAGCCGCGGCGAGATCCTTTTTGCCTTTTTTGAGGAATTTTGTGAGGAAAAGCTGGGCGGGCCTGTTTTTATTAAGGGCTATCCGGTGGAGGTATCACCTCTGGCCCGGCGCAGCAGGCATGATCCCCGTTTTACCGACCGTTTCGAAGCCTTCATCGCCGGAAGGGAGATCGCCAATGCCTTTACGGAGTTAAACGATCCCCTCGATCAACGGGAACGTTTTGAACACCAGGTCTCCCGGCGGGACTCGGGCGATGATGAGGCGCATATGATGGACGAGGATTTTATTGCGGCCCTGGAATATGGAATGCCGCCTACGGGGGGCCTGGGGATCGGCATCGACAGACTGATCATGATTTTAACCGATTCTCCTTCCATTCGGGATGTAATTCTCTTTCCCACGATGAAACCAAAGGAGTAGAACCGCGGACCAGCCCCTGGCTGTATCCTCTGGAGGAGGTATCGATTGTATGTTATCCGAGAAAATCGCCGTGAATTTAAGCCGTTCTTCCTGGATCAGGGCCATGTTTGAAGAGGGGGAGAAATTGAGAGCCATCTATGGGAGCGAAAAAGTCTTCGACTTTACCCTCGGCAATCCCGATACCGAGCCCCCAAAATCTATCAAAGAAACATTCAAAGAGTTGATCCTGGAGGACGCTCCCGGAATACACCGTTATATGAGCAACGCCGGTTTTGCGGACGTCCGGGAAGCTGTTGCCCGGCAGCTGGGAAGTGAATCGGGGGTGGCCCTGGAGCCCGGCCATATCGTTATGACCTGCGGGGCAGCGGGCGGACTCAATGTGGTGCTCAAAGCTATTTTAAACCCGGGCGATGAAGTAATTGTTCTGGCTCCATATTTTGTTGAATATTTGTTGGGAAGTATTCTTTTCTATTTTTATCAAAACTATCTCTTTTAGCCTGAATTAATTTTTTTCTAAGTTGATTTAATCATTCGTCACTCTTTTTTAAATTCAACTGTTTAGCTACCCTAATAACTGTAGAAATATTAATATTCAAACACTCAGCGATATCCTTATTCTTTGTATCCGAAAAATGTACTTTTATATATTCAAGAATACATTCCGGCTTCTTCATTACACCCCACCTCCATTTCGAACGTATGTTCTGTTTTAATTATAGCATGCCTTATGTTAAAATAAAAATAAAATGTAAAATAAACCTGATTCCTAACTTGATATTTGCGC
>CAZAQM010000114.1:0-6860 GCA_964487385.1 uncultured Dethiobacter sp. | reverse complement strand
GCCGGCTTAAACCAGTTGAGTTGGAATTTCAAGAGAGAAACAAAAACGACTGAGACGCCCAGGGCCACCAATCCCCTGCCCAGGAAAGCATAAAAGATGCTCGGCGCCAGGGCAAAGATAAAGGAGCCGCCGCAGGCGATCAGCATACCCGTCGTTACGGTGTTGCGCGTACCCCATGAATCGGCCAGGAATCCCGTGGGGATCTGCATGAGCATATATACGATGGCATAAATGGCCACGAGAGTGCCGGCCACCGCCGCATCTTCTATTTTAAAATCCAGCATGAGGTAATCGAGGACGATTGCCAGGGACAGCCTGTGAAAATAACCGATGAGGTAGGCCAGTGCCAGCGTGCCCCACATTAGCCAAGCCAGGTTGCGCGTATTTCCTTTTTTTCTGAAGCGTACCGGCACCTTATCTCCTGCCCTTAATAGTTTGTCGGCTGATGTTTGCCGCCCCAGCTTCCTGTTCCCGACTCGGTTTTGTCCCCATCCCCGGCCCCGTGTTTGCTGCACCGGCAACCATGACCAGCCACTCTCCCTGGGAATCACGGGTTGTCCCCACCTGGTAAAAACCAAAGCTTTGGTAGAGGTGCAGGGCGGCTTTATTCCAAGGCCTGACTTCCAGTTTTATTCGGTATCTGCTCTGCTTATGCAAGTAGGCCAAGCCTTTTTGCAGCAGGGCACGGCCGATTCCTTGGCCGCGGCAATGTTCGGCTACGGCCAGGGAAAGGATTTGGGCGCGGTAAGGCTGAAAACGGGAAGTGCGCCAAAAGGTCATTTTATTGCTCAAGGCACGGCCGACAGCTTTTAAATTCAACCCATAGGCGCCGGCCAAAAATTTGGCGGCCCAGCGAAAAATATAGCCGCCCCAGATGGCGCGGCGCCATAAAAGAAGCAGATCGCTGGAAACGATCAGATACCCCGCCAGTCCTTGAGCGGCTCCTTCCTCCTTTTGCACGACCCAAAAGGCCTTGGGTTCCTCTTTGAGAAGGAAAGAAAAAAAATCCTGCAGGGCGCCGCAAAGCTTTTCTTTACGGGGGGGGGCCGCACCGTAGAGGTGGGTTACCGTTTCCAGAAAAGAAAATAAAAAAAGTTCCGCTACCTGGGGAAGATCAGCCGGCGAAGCCAGGCGGATCTGCCGATCGATCTGGCGGGCCCTGCCTTTTTGTCGAATACGGCCCGTTTTTTTCATATCTGATAATTGCCTCCACGGCCCTATTGATCGCCGCTCAGCCCGGAAAGGATGAGGAGCTCGGTAACGGTCACAAAATCGTACCCTTGTTCTTTCAGGCCTTTGATGATCGGTCCCAGGGAACGAACGGTGGGCAGGCGTTCCCCGCCCTCGGCACGGATCAAATTGCCGCTATCGTGAAAAAGAATGATATCCCCGGGAGTAACGTTTTGCAAAATGGTCCGCGAGATATCCACGGGGCGCATCTCCAGCCAGTCGTTGGAGGAAAGGGACCACAGGGCGATCGTATAGCCTCTTTCCCTTGTTTCCTCCATCAATTTGGCCTCATAGAGCCCCCGGGGGGGGCGAAAGAGGGATGGACGCAGGCCGGTGGCGTTGAAGATAGCCTTTTCCCCTCGTTCGATCTCCGCGGCAATGCGTCCCAGGGGGGCTTGCAGCAGATTGGCATGGCTGTAGGTATGATTGCCGATTTCATGACCGGCTTCCAGGACCTGTTGCGCCAGGTGGGGATACTTTTCCACATGTTTGCCCACCATAAAAAAGGTGGCCGGGACGTCTTCTTCGGCTAGTATGTCCAGGACGGCCGGAGTAAAGCGGGGATCCGGCCCATCATCAAAAGTCAGGGCGACGACGTGTGCCTCCGGGGGGCCTTTGCGAAAGAGCTCCACTTGCATACCAAAACCGCGATAAACGTAACGGTTGAGGAAAAAAGCAAAAAACAATAAAAAGATCGCTGAAGCGTACGACAAACGCCGCAGGCGCTGGCGCCACAGGGGAGGCTGGCTGCCGGAGCGGGTTTTCTGCTGCACGGCTGCTGCTGTTTCGTTTGCCGCAGCCCCGGCTGACTGGCCCGCTGCCGGTAATTTACTTCCTATTTCTCCTTCTGGCAGGCTTTGTCCTGCCCCGCCATAGCTTATTATTGCCCCCTGATTGACTTTTTTACCAGGGGGGCTGAAGAGGAGGGACATCCCCGTCTCCAATCGTTCAAAATTATCCAGAAGAACGATGATGAAGAGCATCATGCTAAAAAGAATATAGACATCACTTTTGTTCGTAAAAAACATCAGCAGCGGCAGAATAAGAAAATAGGAGGAAAGGAGTTCATCGCTAAAGGAACGCTGCAGGAAGCCCAGGAGGAGGCACCACAGCAGGAGCACCCAAAAAAGATCGGGCGCCATAAAGAGAAGCAGGCCGGCAGCCATCCCGTAGATTTTCCTTTCATGGCCGCGGGGGTAGGGAAACCAGCAGCTGGCGATCAAAAGGCCCGAGCCTGCCGCCAAGAGGGCCATGGGCGTACCCACCCAGAAAAGCGTTATCAGGGCTACAAGGGCCCCTTTTATAAAATCAGCCTCCAGGCGGTATCTCGATTGCCGGTAAAACGGCACATAGCTAATGGCCACCCCTGCCAGGAAGGAAAGAAGGATCAACATAAAAAGCGTTGTCAAATCAGTTCCCCCAACTATTTACAAGGCCATCGCCAAGGCCTTTTTTTATAATTTATGCTACTATTATATATTTACAAAAGGCAAAATGTAAGAAGTATTTATTGGAGGCGATTATTTATTAGAGGTTGCACATTTTGGGGAAAAGGCAAATAATAAAGGGGGTGGAAAAATCATGAAAATTGGGGGGATATCCAGGTGAGGGAAAGACTGACTAGCGGGTTGGTCCAGGTTTACACGGGCAGCGGAAAGGGCAAAACGACAGCGGCCCTGGGGTTGGCCTACCGGGCTATTGGCCATGGTTTCAGGGTGTGCATCATCCAATTTTTAAAAGGCAACAGTTACTGCGGCGAACTTTTTACCACGCAGCGCCTCAAACCTCATATTGATTTTTATCAGTTTGGCAGGGATTGCCCTTATTCCTCGCTGATCCGCCAGGGTTTTGCCGAATGCATGGAATGCGGGGAAAATTGCTTTGAAATTTCCGTGGACGAGGCAGAAAAAAAGGAACTGGCCCTTAGGGCGTATGCTTTTGCCGAAAAAATTATCAATGGCGGGGAATATGATCTGGTCATTCTCGATGAGATTAATGTTGTTTTAGAATTTAATTTTCTTCCGGTGGAAAAAGTTCTGGCGTTGATCGAAAATAAGCCTTTGTTTGTCGAGCTCGTGCTTACCGGAAGGGGTATGCCGCCGGAAATTTTGCAGGCTGCGGATCTGGTTTCAGAGGTTAATGCGCTCAAACACCCTTATGAAAAGGGGATAAAGAGCCGCCGGGGAATCGAATATTGAAGAATTATCCAAAATGGTTGTAAAATGGTTGCAAAATTTTACTGGCTGGTGTATAATTTTAGAAAATAAATAATGTTTGGGGTGCTTTCGTGAGTGAAGGCTGAGAGGGGAACACGATGAGGTTTCCAAACCCTTTGAACCTGTTGCGCGGACCTGTTCGGAGCGGTCTGCCTGGGTAATGCCAGCGGAGGGAATTAAAACATACTGTTTGCATTGTACGGCAGGCCCGCAGCGGCCTGTTTTTCATTTTTTTGTTCGTAAATGCTTTTGCTTGTAAATGCTAAAGATAAGGAGGGGTAACATGGGAGATTTATCGGTTAAGGCTTTTTCCCTGCGTAAGATCGTGGCGGTGGGTTTGTTGGTTGCTTTGGGGACGATAGCAGCGCCTTTTTCCATACCCGTTGGGGTGGCAAGGGTCTGTCCGGTGCAGCACTGCATCAATGTCCTGGCGGGGACGCTTCTGGGGCCGGGTGCGGCCGTTTTGGCCGCTATCCTCACTTCCACGCTGCGCAACCTCATCGGCACGGGCACGCCGCTGGCTTTTCCCGGGAGCATTTTTGGCGCGTTGCTGGCGGGGTTGGCCTTCCGGCTGTTTAGAAGGGATTATTTTGCTGCAGTGGGCGAAGTGATCGGCACGGGGCTGATCGGCGCCCTGGCCTCTTTCCCTCTGGCCAGATGGATTCTCGGTTTTTCCGGGCTGGCCTATGCCTTTATTATCCCGTTTGCTCTGAGCAGCCTGGCGGGGGCCGTCATCGGGCTTTTCATACTGCGGCTTCTGTTTAAAAATCAAAAGGGTGTGGGCGGTTGCAGATGATCTCGTCCAGAATTATAACAATAAAAAGGTGGTTTATATGAAGAAACGAAACGGGCTGCCCTGTGTTGTGAGCATAGCCGGGTCCGATTCCGGAGCCGGCGCGGGAGTGCAGGCCGATCTCAAGGCCATGGCCGCCCAGGGTGCCTACGGTTTAACCGTTATTACGGCGATAACGGCGCAAAATACCAGGGGGGTGGACCGTTTTGAAGTTCTATCCCCGGGGATGGTGGCTGCCCAGATGGATGCCGTTTTTACAGATTTTCCTGTTGCCGCGGTCAAAACGGGAATGCTGGGAAATGGGGATGTGGTCCGGGCGGTTGCCGCGGGACTGGGGCGCTATCGTGTGCAAAGCATTGTGGTGGATCCGGTCATGGTGGCCAAGGGCGGAGATTTGCTATTGGAAAAGGATGCGCAGCAGGCCATGCAGGATGAGCTTTTTCCTTTGGCGGCAGTTATTACGCCCAATATTCCCGAGGCGGAAGCCCTTTCCGGAAAGAAGATTGCCGACCTCGGCGGGATGAAGGAAGCGGCCGTGGTTTTGCATGCTTCGGGCCCGGCTTTTGTTTTGATAAAAGGCGGTCACCTGCCGGAGGGAGAACTGCTGACTGATCTGCTCTTCGATGGAGAGCGTTTCTTTTATTACCGGGCGCCGCGTATCCAATCAGACGACACCCACGGTACGGGTTGCACTTTTGCCTCGGCGGTAGCAGCGTGGCTGGCCCAGGGCCTTTCTGTTCCCCTGGCTGTGTTGGAGGCGCGGCACTACCTGCAGGCTATCATCCCCTGCAGCCCAGGTTTGGGCGGGGGGAACGGGCCCATGGATCATTTTGCCTGCTGGAGGGCGATATAAATTTTGTTCACGACAATGTTGCTTCACTGGAAAATGTATGATTCTTCCGCATAAAACGGCATTTGCTTTAAAATCAGTGTTTGCTGATGGCAGGAAAAGGGACGGTGCGATTTATTATGCTTCCGGAAAACGATATGTTGGCGGATCTATTGAGGAAAATCAGGCGGGAGAAACCCCTTGTTCATCATCTTACCAACTATGTTACCATGGGCGATTGTGCTGCGGCAACGGCTGGCATTGGCGCTTTGCCGGTTATGGCCGAAGCCGCGGAAGAGGTGGAGGAGATGGTCTCCAAGGCTAGGGCGGCGGTGATCAATACCGGCACGCTTATCCCCCGGCGGGCCCAGTCCATGTTGCTCATGGGCAGGAAGGCCAGGGAGGCAGGGGTCCCTGTGGTTTTCGATCCGGTGGGGGCTGGGGCGACGGCTTACCGCACGGGGGAGATAAAGTGCCTTCTGGACGGGACGCAGCCGGCAGTGATCAAGGGGAATGCCGCCGAGATCGGTTTCCTGGCCGGGGCGGAAGGGGCGATCATTAGCGGTATCTCTTCGCTGGGTTTTGCCGGCGATCTCTTGGAGGCGGCGGGGCGGTTGATTGAATGCCTGGGCTATGGTGCGGTGATTGCCGCGACGGGGCCTGTGGATCTGGTTACCGATGGCAGGCGGCGGGCGCGTATTTTTAACGGTCATTCCCTGTTGCCCCAGGTGGTGGGCAGCGGCTGTATCTCCAACTCCTTGATTGCCTGCTTTGCGGCAGTAGAAAAGGATCGCCTGGTCGCTGCAGCTGCCGGTTTGGCATGTCTGGGCCTGGCTGCCGAGAGGGCGGCAGAAGCACTGGAGGGCACTACTTTCGGGCCGATTATCTTCAAAGGGCGGCTCATCGACGAGCTTTCCCTTCTTACCCCCGAGGCCTTCGCCGCCGGGGCAAAAATAGAAATTGTAGAAATCGTGTCAGGGGGACGGGGGTATTGACACACCAGTGTGTCAATACCCCCGTCCCCCTGACACACCCCCCTGACACAAAAAACGTATCCTCGAGGAGGTGCGAATTGCGTTTACTTGAGGGAATAATTGAAGCGTTCACCCTGATTGTGACGCTGGATCCATATTTAATGCAAATTATCATGCTTTCCCTTCAGGTTTCCGGAGGGGCGGTAGCCCTCAGCACCCTTTGCGGCGTTCCGCTGGGTGCTTTTCTGGGCCTGAAACCCGCCGGGCGAACCCGTTTTATCAGCAAGCTTCTCTATACCTTCATGGGCCTCCCCCCGGTCGTGGCGGGGCTGGTGATCTATCTCCTTATTTCCCGCTCCGGCCCCTTTGGCGTGCTGGGCCTTCTTTTTTCGCCGGCGGCAATGGTTATTGCCCAGTTTACCCTGGCCACGCCCATCATTGCCGGTCTTACCATGGTGGGAATCCGCAGCAGGGGAAAAGAGATCCAGGAAACAGCCCGTACCCTGGGAGCGAATAAAATGCTGACGGCATGGACAGTGATTAGGGAATCCCGTTTTGCCATCTTTGGAGCTATTGTAACGGGATTTGGAAGGGTTATCGCCGAAGTGGGGGCAGTCATGATCGTTGGGGGAAATATTGAAGGGCATACCCGTGTCATGACATCAGCCATTGTCCTGGAGACCAGCAAAGGCCACTTTGAGCTGGCTATCGGCCTGGGCCTTACCCTGCTGGTTATTTCCTTTTTGATTAACTCGCTGCTCTATTATTTCCAGGGAGGAGGGGAAAGCAGTGGCTGGAAATGATGAGATCCTCAGGGT
>CAZAQM010000113.1:0-6869 GCA_964487385.1 uncultured Dethiobacter sp. | reverse complement strand
TTGGCTTAAAAAGGCCGAAAAGAAAAGGTGATTTTACATTTGTATCGTCAATAATCGGGATCGGTGTTCGTATTTTTAGTTCGGTTTTACAGTTTTCAAGAATTTTTACCGTCTCTGTATCGGCAAATGTTTCCAGGCTGTTTATTCGCAAATAAAGCCTGATATTTAGCGCCAAAAGATAAATCCCGCTGAAGGTTGCACCAAAAAACCAAAGCATAGCTAATTCCCTGTAGCCGAAACCGAACTTTTTATTTTGAACGGGTGCGGCCTTTTTTGCCGGCTCTGGAAATGTTTCTTGTCCGGGATAAGAAACGCTGCCAACAGTATGCTGCAAATTTGGGGAAATGATTGGTTTAGTATGCTGACCTGTTTCAGCACTTTGATAGGAAGGCTCAAAAAGGTTGAAAATGCTTAAGGAGCTTTCAGGCCCATAGGGTATTAACAGGCGAAGGAGCAGCAAAAACCAGATATAATAATGCCACCTGGCATCAAAAACGTTTTTGAAGAGTATTTTAACGGTTAGAATAAGTAAGGCAACAACCGTACCCATAGCTGAGGAAAGAAGAACAGCATGGAAAATTGACGACAGTTCCACTTTTATCTCCCCCTGTCGCCCTGATGGCCTTCAAGTATAACCCTCAATTCATTAATTTCCTGCGGGGTTAACGCCTCTGCCTTAATAAAATTGGCCACCAGTAACGGGAAAGAACCATCATAGACTTTTTTAAGAAAAGACTTGGTTTCAACCTTCCTGCAATCGTCCTCATTTACCAAGGGATAGTACAAATAAAACGGTGAAACATCTTTTTGGGCACGCAGCGCTTTTTTTTCAACTAACCTGCTGATCAGGGTATGAATAGTTTTTGGATTCCATTTGGAGACCGGCTTTAATGCCTTAATAATTTCGCTGGAAGTTAGTGGAGCTTTTTTCCATAATAGTTTCATGATGATCCATTCGGCATCCGTAATTTTTGGAATTTCTTTACTCATTGGCCTCATTCCCTTACAAATGTAGTACCCCTATACTACACCCGTAATACTGGCCTGTCAATAGTTTTTTTCTGCAAAATTAGAGACGGGGAGGGGCGATGGGGAGGGAATGGGGAGGGACGGTTCGAGACCACTGAAAAAGTGTAGTTTTCCCCCAAGTTAGCCTGGAACAAAATTATAAAACGTAGAGTTTTCAATGATTTAGGTGTTTCTAATTTTTTGCGTAAAGTTTAAAAAGGGACTTTTTCAGTGGTCTCGAACCGTCCCCGTGGTTACCATATCTCAATAATTATCAGTAGGGGCTTTTTTTATGTTTCCATGCTCCTTTCAGGCCTCGCTTGCGAGGCCTGAAATCCCAATCAATAATTTTCACTGTGTCCCCAAATTATCCCAAATTATCCTCGTGCCCGTGCCAAAAAGATCATGCGTGATGTATCAAGAATAATTGCCGGTATAAAACAGATTAAACAGCAATATGCCATCGTTTCTCATTTAAAGTTTCATTGCCGTTTTTTAATACTTTGATAGTTTACGAGATAGGGAGCAAGCAAAGAGCTTAGCAAAACTATGATTGAACTGATAAATAAAGTCAAAAATTTATTATTAAATGGAGATAAAAAAAATGCAAAAACTGAAAATGGAACAACTGTTAATATGACTACAATAATTCTTGATGGAAAAGCGATTTTATGTTTGGTGCCACAGTTTTCACATAGAACAGGATTATATAACCAATTTGCTTTCCAGATTTTACCCCACCTAAATGAAGTATAACAGTTATCACATCTTGGCAAATTGAGCATCTCCTCTATTATTTTTACTATTATCTTCAGATTTAATCTCTGGACTACTCTGAAATGGGTGGCCAAAATTCTATGTCTTAAAATGTCTAAAAAGACGGCCACCCATTTTCTAAGTTTATGAATCCCCTAATAATTCTTTCCCAGGTTTTTTCTTACCTTTGTGGGAATATGTCTCTTGGTCTAAGATTAAAAAACGCGCTCATTAATATAGATCTTCTGTCCCTACATGGGTATCTGTGCCTTGAAAATGAGCGTAACAAACATTACTAGCGCGTTTGTAAAGCCAAGGATAATCCATGTGGTCAAATCTCCATTTATGAACTTTATGCATATACCGGTGTGGCAGAGCCACCGTTCCGGTGAGTGATGAGTCACCCGTCCGGAAAAATTGAGCCGTCGTTCCGGACCAGGGACCACTAAACTTTATTTCCCTCAACTGACTACTGATAAGGGCATTTCATCATTAAATCTAATTGATTACCAGTCGCGGAGGCTGTGAATAGTGTGGGCAACACAAGGTGTTGTCCAAGCCCTTGTGTGTCAACCTGGAGCGAAGCGGAAGGTTGTCCACAGGGCGGCACTATCCATCAGCCTGTTTGACCAGCTTAGTACGGTTATACGATACCCTACGCGCCGTTATTGTCTTTCTTGACACCGTAGATTTCCCTCATCGAACAGTCCGAACTATCACTGTGTATTTCGATGGTGTAAGAATCATGGACGATCCGGTCAAGGATTGCATCAGCCAAAGTCGCTTCACCAATCTTTCCATGCCATCCGGCAGGTGAAAACTGGGAACAAAAGATAGTGGACGCTCTTTTATGGCGGACATGGATAATCTCCAGCACATCCCGGGATTCAAGTTTCTGTAAGGGAAACAAGCATCCATTCATCCAGAATGAGCAAGTTTACTTTGCGATATTGATTCAATACTTTTTTGTAGATCCCTTCACCGCGGGCTACTGCCAGGTCGCTTAACAGTTCCGGCAGGCGAACATATTTGACGGTATAAAAGCGCTTACAAGCCTCCATACCGAAAGCGCAAGCCAGGTACGACTTCCCTGCACCAGAGGCACCCATAATTATGATATTGTGCTTATCGTTGATATAGTCGCATGTTGATAGTTTATCAATCTGGGCCTTGTTCAGTTTTCTGCCGGTATTGTAGTTGATATCTGCAATGTGGGCATAACTCTGGTCGAAATTAGCCCCGTGAATCAATCTTTTGAGGCGGTTATTCTTACGGCTGGTATATTCTATGTCTACTAGTAAACCCAACCGTTCCTCAAAAGAGAGACCGTTAAGAGAAGTATCCCTTATCTGGCTCCGTGTAGTGCGCCATTTTATTTTTCCCCGGGAAATCGTTAAAACCGCAAAATAAAATCCCTTCTGTAATCCTCTATCCGAATATATCTTGCCGTAAAATCCTGCATTTTTTTACCGGCTTTTATTGACTCCTGTCCTTTCTAGCCTGTATTATTAAAAAAACATATAAAAAGAGAAAGAGCTTGTTTTGCTTGCACGCCTAACGCTCTTTCTCTTTCCGTTGCCCTGCGCCTTAGCACATGGCACCTTCAAAATTATGATAAGAGCATTTACGATTTTTTGCAAGCTAAATTTTATTAAACTTTCTGCCCAGGAGATGTTTTTTAAGGCCATGCGGGACCTTTCCAATAGGAAACTCGAAGGGTTGGGTTATTCTTGTCCTTGTTGCGGGACTAAGCATCCCCAGTGGACATATTTTGCCTCATATAAACGTTATCTTATTTCCTTTGAAAAAGGAGCCCTTGTCACTTACCGGGTTACAATAACCAGAATGAAATGTTCATCCTGTGAGCATACCCATGCCATTTTACCGGAAATTATCATCCCCTATGGTTCTTATAGTTTAATTTTTATTCTGACGGTACTTCGTGATTATTATCTGCATCAAATGACGATCCAGGCACTTTGTGACAAATACGGGATTTCCCACTCTACCCTTTATGCCTGGAAACGCCTCTTTTTCACCCACAAGAAACTTTGGCTCGGCGTTTTAGAAGATGCCCTAACAGAACCACTTTCTTTTTTATCTTCACTCCCTGTTTCCTCCACCTCGAAAGCTCTATCCCTCTTCTTTCAAAATCATGCCCAATCTTTTTTGCAGGGGGTTACCAAAACCGCATATTTCAGTTCCGCCTGATTAATATTTTTTCTGTTTTTTACCTTTCACTTATTCCCGTCATGGTTATAACCCTGCCAACGTAATACTATGGTTTCAGGAGGTGTTTTAATCATGAAACGACAATTTAATGACCAATCTGCCATGGAATTAGCCTATTTCCGCTTCGCCTTGATCGCTCCCGTCATCCAGGGTAATTTTACTGACCCCTCTAAGACCGCTTATTACCGCAGGGTCACGGAAAATGAGCTCACCTTACCTGACGGAAGGACCACACGCTACAATCCCAAAACCTTAGAAAAATGGGAGGAGTACTACAAAAAATTTGGCATGGACGGTCTAATGCCCAAACAGCGCCGGGATGCCGGAAAAACCCGGGTCCTAAACGAACATGCTGTTACGGAAATCTATCGCCTTAGAGAGAAGTTTCCCCGGATCAATGCCACACTTATCTACAACAAACTTATTGAGGACGGCTTTATCAATCAAGCCGACGTTTCTCTTACCAGCGTCCAGCGTTTTATCAAAAAGAACGACTTAAGGGCGGCTACAAACCCTAATCAGAAGGATCGGAAAGCTTTTGAGGAGGCCTTCCCCGGCGGCATGTATCAGGCCGATACCTCCTACACCACTTATATCAAAGAAAACGGTAAACAAAGGCGCACTTATCTTATCCATCTGATTGACGATCATTCCCGCCTGATCCTTGGCGCCCGTTTCTTTTACAACGACAATGCCTATAACTTTCAAATTGTTTTAAAAGAGGCCATTGCCCGTTACGGGCTTTGCAACAAGCTCTACCTGGATAATGGATCTACGTATATCAACGCCCAACTTTCTTTAATTTGCGGCTCCCTCGGTATTATCAAAATACATACGCCCGTTCGTGATGGGGCCTCTAAGGCCAAGGTGGAGCGGAGTTTTAGAACTATTAAGGATACTTGGCTTTATGGTTTTGATGCCGCTAGCGTTTCTTCCCTTGAGGAACTTAATCGCCTGCTCCAAGATTATGTCCGCAAACGTAACACTTCTTTCAATCGCACCATCGGGACAACCCCCATGGAACGCTATCAGCAGGGGATCGGCCATGTCCGAATTCCAAAAAGCCAGGATTGGCTTGATGAGTGCTTTATGAACCGCATTACCAGAAAAGTCAATCTGGATGCCACCGTGTCTATTGGCGCCGTTTATTACGACGTACCTATGGAGTTTATCCGCTCCAAAGTCGAAATCCGTTTCCTTCCCGACCGTATGCAAGATGCCTACATCTTTTTTGAAGGTAAACACTACCCTATCCGCCCCACCAACCGGGTGGAAAACGGGCGCACTAAACGTAATAATATCCACGCCATTGATTATTCCAAAATGGGGGATTCCACTAATGTTTAAATCTTTTTACGGACTGTCCTTTAATCCTTTCGATAAATCCCTTAATGAAGGCTATGCCTTTAAATCCAGGGACTATCAACAGATGTTTTCCAGGCTTGACTACCTTAAAAATACCCGGGGTATCGGGCTTTTTACCGCCCCGCCTGGAATGGGCAAAACTTTTGCCTTGCGCTGTTTTGCCAAAGGTTTGAATCCTAACCTGTTTCAACTTTCCTATATTTGTCTTTCTACAGTAAGCGTTTCTGAATTCTATCATCAGTTCGCCTTTGAACTGGGCCTGGACTATAGCTCTAAAAAAACTATCATGTTCAGAAACATCCAGGAACGATTGCTTTACCTCTTTAAAGAGAAACGTAAAACATTTATTTTAGCCATTGATGAAAGCCAGTACCTAAACCCCGGTATTTTTCGGGATATTAAAATGCTTATGAATGTCCATTTTGATAGTTTGGACCCCCTTGCCCTGATCTTCATCGGCCAGCCCTATCTCACTTCTATCCTTGAAAAACCGGTGCACGAGTCCTTAAAACAGCGTATTATCGTACACTACAACTACGAAGGTCTTTCCTCCGATGAGGCTAAAGATTATATTTATTCCCGGATTGAAGCTGCCGGTGGCGCCCCTTCCCTGATAAATGAAGCCGCCGTTCATGCTGTCGCTAACTTCTGCCAGGGTACGCCGCGCATTATTAACACCCTTATGACCGATGCCTTGATCCTGGGCACGCAACTAAAAGAAATTACCATCGACACTGAAATTATTCTCGCGGCCA
This sequence comes from uncultured Dethiobacter sp., assembly GCA_964487385.1. Lineage (GTDB taxonomy): Bacteria > Bacillota > Dethiobacteria > DTU022 > UBA8154 > DUNV01. The sequence goes on along the minus strand of CAZAQM010000113.1, from coordinate 753 downwards.
GCAATAATCTGGCCTTGCGTTAAGGGGGCGCCATTATGGCCAAAAAGTTCCTTTCTCCTATCCGGTTTGAATGCTGTGATAAAAGTGGCAAAAAATTTGAGCATTGGTCCGGCATAATTACCCGCATGATTAATCATGGGAGCCACTATGAAATCTATATCGAAAGCCGCAGTGGTTTTATTTTTATTGTGGGGAAATATGTAAACGGCGGCTTCATTAGTATCCCTGCTTTTAATGTGGGTTCTGACCTTGCCGGTTACGGTGATTATTTCTGGAACAAGGAACGTCTTGTTTCACTTATGAATAGGGTAGATGCCATCACCGTCGCCGAGGCCCTTCGCACACTTGAAAACAACAATTTTTTATGATCCTATGACTTTCGTATGATTGATTTCATGGCCATGATTTCTTATTATCATGGCCATACATTTGTCCGACATATTTCCGGCGTTATTATGCAGTTTTCACGGTAATATCGTGTCTAATGGAACTTTTATGTGCTGTTTCTCAGGGTTTTAGTAGAATTTTAATCTGCTGTTTGACCCGGTATCAAAGTGCCGTTCTACACCTTATATTAATGGACTTAATCCTTTTAACATCAACACCTGCTTTTTTTCTGCGATAATCAGATAAAAATCTGTTGAAAGCAAAAGCTGTAATCAACTTTTCCGTGCAGTCTTTAATTTCAAGTTTGTTGTTAGAAGAAATATGATATTTCTTTAATTTTGCGTCATTAATATAATTCTCAACACA
>CAZAQM010000112.1:0-6880 GCA_964487385.1 uncultured Dethiobacter sp. | reverse complement strand
GCGCTTGGTTCGGGACCAAGAGGCCGTGGGTTCAAATCCCACCGCTCCGACCACGCTAGTAAAGGCTTAAATAATTTAAAATGTATGCCTCAAACAATGAAGCCCTCTTCCAACCCATATTGATGGGTTATTTTTTTTCCGCTCTTCCATATCCAACTCTTCTAAAGTTGATCTTACCGTCCCACTACTTCTGCACCCATCTCTTCAGCACATGCAGTAAATAGATATTTTCAACGTCTACCAACACGTAAAAAAGCCTGTTATGCCGGTAAAATTTAATTTCCCAAAGTTTTTCCTCAATCTGCCTCGTTTACCTGGGAACCTTTTTTTCAATTGTTTTATTGTTTTATTTCTTTTTGAAATGTTTATTTGCTATTAAGATGTTTATATTTTAAAGATCGTTATATTTCGGCACAAATATTGCATTGTTATATTAAACAGTTAATGGTGACAGGTAGAAAACTTTCAGGCAGCAAATTCCTGAAGTGAATAAGATTAATCTTCGCAGGCGCTGAAAGACTGAAGAAATTTGAAGATTCTTAAGGGTTAGTGTTTCTTACACTGTCGCTATTCACACTCTTGTTAAATTTATTTAAATGTTCGAGTAAAATTAAAACCAATGTTCCTGATAAAACCAATACAACCCATTTAACTTGATTAACCCAAAAAAAGTTGTTGTTTATTAATCAAACAAAAAATTGTTATTGTCTCTTACCATCTTTGCCAGCAAAGAACCAAATAAAATACGATGCCACCCGTACATGCAGAAGAATTAAAAAGGTTTCCAGGCACCGTCCGATAATAGTACTTTTATATTGAAACACATACATCGGACTGAAAACAGAAATATTTCTCCGATATCCGCAGGATAATTAATTGATTGAATGGACGGGGGCGATTGACAAACAGTTTAATAAAAAATCTACCTATAAGGAAAGACCAATTGACTAAAAAATGGTGTTCTTTGCTTTCAAACAGGAAACGTGATTTACCTTAACAGAAGGCAAAAATGGTTTTAGTTCGGCATCTTAACTAAAAGGAGATCGAGATTAATGATTTTCGAACTGAATGATGAACAAATAGCAATTCAAAAAATGGCCAGGGAATTTGCAGAAAATGAAATTGTACCTTTTGCCCGGGATCTAGACGAAAGGGAAGAATTCCCCAGTGACATTCTTAGAAAAATGCATGAACTAGGTCTGCATGATCTGGCTGTACCGGAAAAGTATGGAGGGCCGGGAATCGATAGCCTTTCATATTCGCTCATTATCGAGCAAATTGCCCGAGGCTGTGCAGGAGTTACGGTGACCTCTAGTGCCAACGGCAACTCTTTGGCCCTTTACCCGTTGCTGATCGGGGGAAATGAAGAACAAAAGCAAAGATTTTTAAAGCCCATTTGCGAAAAAGGAGAGCTGGTAACTTTCAGCCTGACAGAGCCCAATGCGGGTTCTGATATAAGCGCGCTGGCTACTACTGCCCGCAAAGATGGTGATTATTATATCATCAATGGATCAAAATGTTTCATTACCAATGCCAGCTATTCAGCTTACCATACTGTTTTTGCAAATATTATTGATGGCAGCGGTGTCAAAAAAATTTCTGTTTTCATGTTGGAAGACAGCATGCCAGGTGTCGTCAAGGGAAAAAAAGAAAAAAAATTGGGGCTTCGCTGTTCCGATACCGCTGAACTAATCTTTGAAGAAGTCAGGGTGCCCAAAGATAATTTAATCGGAAAAGAAGGGGACGGCTTTAAACTGGCCATGCAAACGCTGGACATGGCCAGGCCAAGCGTGGGGGCAATATCGTTGGGTATTGCTCAAGCCGCCTATGAGGCTGCTCTTGAATATTCCAAAGAGCGCGTCCAATTTGGCAAACCAATTGGCCATAACCAGGGAATACAGTTTATGCTTGCCGATATGGCTACCCAGATAGAAGCAGCCCGTCTCCTGGTTTACCAGGCTTCCTGGCTAAAAGATAAATTCTCTGACAAAGGATTGCCATTTACTAAAAAGGCAGCTTTTGCCAAAGTATATGCCAGCGATTTAGCCATGAAAGTTACTGTCGACGCTGTGCAAATTTTTGGTGGATATGGCTACAGCAGGGAATATCTGGTTGAAAAGTATATGCGTGACGCCAAGGTGATGCAAATATTTGAAGGCACTAACCAGATTCAACGAATAGTAATTGCCCGGCAGATTTTGTCCTGAACATTTTGGGCATAAATCCTGTTCAGCTGCATAAAACAAAATTTTGTGATGTGAAATGAGCATTGGACAAGCTGAAAGATGAACTATACATTTTAAAAGAGGGAGGGTAGATACCAGTCAGGAAGTAACTATTTTATCGTAAAAAACAGCTTGTTGCTTTATTAAAAGAATCAGGAGGAGGTGGCTTGAAGATATGCTTTTGAACCAATTCGAATATTATGCGCCACAGACGCCCGGAGACGCATTGGAACTGGCCAGACGTCTGGGCAGTAAGGCCAAAGTATTGGCCGGTGGCACGGATCTGCTGAATTTAATGAAGGAAAAAGTTATTAAACCCGGGTGCATAATTGATATTAACAATGTAACTGAATTTAAAGGTATTTTTTATGAACCGGGCAAGGGTGTCTTTATTGGAGCAGCCACGAAAATTTCCGAGCTTGAACACTCGGCTTTAATCAGGGAAAAATATTTTGCCCTTCATCAGGCTGCAGGTAAACTTGGCTCAACTCAGGTAAGGAATATGGCTACAGTTGGAGGCAACAGTTGTAATGCTTCCCCAGCGGCAGAAACGCCTGCGCCGCTGGTAGCCCTGGGTGCAAGGGTGATCATTGGCAGCCTTAAGGGTGACAGAGAATTACCCCTTGAAGATTTCATACTGGGCAACCGGAAAACGGCGCTGGCCGAGGGCGAACTGCTGACCAGATTTATTCTTCCGGAACCTGCACCAGTATCCGCCAGCCGCTACGACTGTATCGGATTAAGGGATGCCATGGAAATTGATATCGTAAATATAGCTGTTAATCTGGCCCTTGAAAATGATCTCCAAACTATAAAAGATATACGTCTGGTGATGGGTTCAGTTTATCCCCGGCCTTTAGTTTCCAAGGAAGCAACGGCGATCTTGATCGGCAAAGAATTTAACGCCAACCTGGCGGAAAAAGCATCTCTGGCTGCGGCAGTAGAAGCAAGGCCCATTTCCGACATCCGGGCTTCTGAAGAATACAGGTTTGAAGTAATACCGGCGCTGGCACGCAGATTGCTTCAAGAAGCGTTTTATGCTGCAAAGGAGGTATAATTAATGAAACAATTGATTGCCTTAAGTATTAACGGCCGCGTTTATGAAGTGCCCGTTGAACCTCGGGATCTGCTCGCCGATGTGATTCGGAAAAAGGTGGGTCTTACCGGTACCAAAAAGGGATGCGAACAGGGGGACTGCGGTGCATGCACAGTATTAGTGGATGGCAAGGCAGTTCTTTCCTGCCTTACCCTGGCAATTACCTGCCAGGGTAAAGATATTACTACTATCGAAGGTTTGGCCGCCCAGGATGGCCAGCTTCACCCCATCCAGCAGTCATTCGTCGAACATGGCGCTGTACAGTGCGGTTTTTGTACATCGGGAATGATCCTTTCTTCCAAGGCCTTGCTGGACAATAACCCCAACCCAAGCGCGGAGGAAATAAAGCTTGCCATATCCGGTAATCTTTGCCGCTGCACCGGTTATAAGAAGATCGTTGAAGCAATTCAGGTTGCTTCTGAAACCATCTCTGAAGGGGAGGTGAAATAATGGGTGTCTGGGATAAGGAACAATATGTACGTGAAGGGGTACCCTCCTTTTTGGACGAAAGAAAATTCACCCAGGTAGGAAGAAGCGTACCAAAAGTCGATGCCCCGGCCAAAGTCAGGGGAGAAGCCGTCTATACGGATGATATGGTTCTTCCCGGTATGGCCTACGGTAAAATCAAGCGCTGTACCGAATACGCTCATGCAAAGATTAAAAAAATTGACTGCAGTAAAGCCCTTGCCCTCCCGGGTGTGCTGGCGGTTCTTACAGGAGAAGAAGCCCCCGTTAAGTGGGGTATAGTACCGCAGGCGGGTAACGAAACAGTTCTCGCTATAGGTAAAGTCCGTTACAACGGTGAAGGTGTAGCCGCTGTAGCTGCTATTGATGAAGAAACCGCTGAAGCGGCACTTGATTTAATCGATGTGGATTATGAGCCTCTGCCGGCCCTGCTGGATCCATTCGAATCCATGGAACGTGCCAAAGAGGTGCAGATACACGAAGATGTCCCCAACAATATCCTTCACGAAGGGGAACAGGTCTACGGAGATTTGGACAAAGCTTTTGCCGGATGCGAATACATTCTGGAAAGGGAATTCAAGACCAACATGCCCCATCAGGGCTTTCTGGAACCACAATCCGCACTGGCCAGCTATGATACCCAGAGCGGGCATCTGCGTTTATGGTCCAGCAGCCAGATTGCACACTATTTGCATCGGCAGATATCAAACGTTCTCGAAATGCCCATGAATAAAATCCGGGTTACCGTTCCTACTGTAGGAGGTGGTTTTGGCGGTAAAGGAGAAGCAAGCCCAAACGAATTCGTTGCCTGCCTTCTTTCCAGAAAAATCGGACGCCCGGTAAAAGTAACCTTTGACCGCAACGAAGTTTTTTATTTAAATAAGGGCCGCCATCCTTGCCATATGAAGATGAAAATCGGTTTGGATAAGGAAGGTTACATTCAGGCCGTGGACTTTGACAACACACTGGATAAGGGCGCTTATGCCGGATGGGGGATTGTGGTATTATTCTATTCAGCCTCTATGATCCACCTGCCGTATAAGGTGCCCAATGCCCGCTTTCGCGGAAAATGTGTATACACCAACAAACCCAGCATGGGCTCCATGCGCGGACTGGGAGGAGTACAGCCAAGGTTTGCCATGGAATGCATGCTCGACGAATTGGCTGAGATGGCGGGGATTAGCCCTTATGAACTAAAAATGAAAAATTCCGTCGAATCAGGTTATACGGCTGTTAACAATATGCATGTTCCCCACACGGAGTATAAGCGCTGTTTGCAGAAAGCAGTAGAAAAGTCGGGGTATCTGGAAAAGCATGGCAAACTCCCCTTTGGCAAAGGCATTGGCCTGGCCGGTGGTTATTATATCACGGGAACAGCATATACTCTCTATCAGGCTTACAAACCGCATACTTCGGTACTTCTCCGGGTAGATACCGAAGGTGGTGTAACCCTGCATTGTTCAGCTGTTGATATCGGGCAGGGCAGTAATACCGTCATGGCCCAGATGGCTGCCGAAGCTCTGGGCATCCATTTTGAGGATATCCATGTCCAAACCCAGGATACGGAAATCGGGACCTTTGATCTGGGCACTTTCGCCAGCCGTTTAACCTATGCTACAGGGATTGCGATCAGGGATGCAGCCGAGCAGATCAACCAGAAACTTAAAGAAACTGCTGCCGGATTGCTTGGCTGCCGGGCGGATCATTTAGCGATAAAAGATCGTAAGGTTTATTCGGTTTTTGAAACCAGGAGAAAGACCATTGAATGGGAAAAGGTAGTCGAGGTGGCTACCAATACTGTGGGATCTCTGGTGGCCATCGGTCACTTTTCCCCGCCGCGGCGCAAAGGCATCGATCTAATCAGCGGCAACCGGGCCCAGGGCGCCAATATCGGTCACTCGCCCACCTTTGGTTTTAGCTGCCAAATACATGAAGTTGATGTAGATTTGGAAACAGGCAGGATTAGGGTAACAAGAGTGACAGAATCGGGTGATATGGGCACAATGATCAACCCCATGGCTGCTGATGGCCAAGTGGAAGGATCCATTGTTTACAACATGGGGGGATGCCTCTACGAAGAGCAGTATATTGATAAAAACGGTATACACCTGAACCCAAACTTCCACGATTATAAAATGCCAACAGTCATGGAAATGCCAGAAATGGATATCAATACCCTTACGGACAGCTATGATCCTACAGCTCCTTTCGGGGCCAAGGAGACGGGCGAAGGCGCTGTCCAGCCGACCTTTCCGGCTATTGTCAATGCCATTTACGATGCCATTGGCATAAGGTTCACCGAAGTGCCGATTACTCCGGAGAAAGTGCTAAAAGCCCTGAAGGAAAAAAAGAGACAACAAGAGAATAAATAAAGGATATATTGCTTTTCAGAAGGTACACAAGACAACAGTAGTAGCAGCGGCAGAAAGATTGATTAACTGCCGCTGCCTTTTTTTATTTTTGTAAACTAGCAGGGGCTCGCTAAGCAGCAAAGTTCTCCACCTCACTCGAGTTGATACTTTTTAATTTTTGCATAGAATGCACTGCGGCTGATACCCAGTAGTTTTATTGCCTTACTTTTATTATTGAAGGCTTTTTCCAGTGCATTTTTAATAATTGTTCTTTCGGTATATTCGACGGCACGGTTTAAATTCATAAAAGAAGAGTCTTGCATATTCAGTTGATCCTTCAGGGATATATTTAAATGATATGAACTGATAGTGTTTTCCGGGCATATAATAACAGCATGTTCGATAACATTTTTTAGCTCCCTGATATTACCGTGCCAGTAATAATTCTGCAAACATTCCATAGCCTCCAGCGAAAAGCTGACCTTTGAAGAATATTTATTGTTGTAATAATCCAAAAAATGATGAGCCAAAATTCCAATATCCTCAGGTCTTTCCCTTAATGGTGGAATAAGAATCGGTATCACATTTAATCTGTAATATAAATCAGCCCTAAATTCACCCTGTTGAATCATTTGTTCCAAATTCCGATTTGTGGCTGAAATAATTCTGACGTCAATATATATTAGTTTGTTTCCGCCGATTCTTTCTATATATTTTTCCTGAACGAAACGCAGAAGTTTAAT
>CAZAQM010000111.1:0-6899 GCA_964487385.1 uncultured Dethiobacter sp. | reverse complement strand
TTTTCCAAAAAAATCCCTGCTTTCAACAAATTTTGGTGGATATTTTTTAATCCTGCCTTATATTTATACCACAGCTTACACCCCCATGTATACTCAGAGTTGTACTGTCCAAGCAGGTGTTCAAATTTATTTTAATCCACTTAAATTGCCTTTTGCAAGTTATTTTTTTAAATGGCGGAATGAGAATATAAAGGAATGTTTCATTTAACCTTCTTCGTCCATGAGCGGGGGAATCATCTCCGGGGCCTGAAGCTGCCGGGCCGTTTTCTCCACCGTTTCCTGGATCTCGATATCATCACCGCCGGCCGCGCCAAGCTCCTTAAACTTTCTTGCAGAAACCAAAACACGTGTCTCCAGCGACCCCACAGCCTTGTTATAAGACTCAACAGTTTTATCTAGATTTTTTCGTATCTCGCCAAAATGCCTGGCCAGGATGCGCAGGCGCTCATAGAGCATTTTGCCCAAATTGCTGATCTCCTGTGCATTTGCGGCGATTTGCTCCTGCCGCCAGCCATAGGCAATGGCCTTTAACAGGGCGATCAGGGAAATAGGTGTGGCCATGATGACCCGCTGCTCGGCGCCATATTCCACCAAGCCGGGATCCTGTTCCAGGGCATGGCTAAAAAGCGGCTCGCCCGGCAGAAACATGACGACCAGATCCGGGGTTGCCGCAAATTGATCCCAGTAGGCTTTGGAGGCCAGTTTTGTCAGGTGGTCCCGGGTCTGCCGGGCATGTTCTTTGAGTTTTGCCAGGCGGGTTTGCTCGTCTTCGCATTCGAGGGATTCCAGGTAGGCCTGCAGCGGGGTTTTGGAATCCACGACGATCTGCCTGTTCCCGGGAAGGTTGATGATCATATCCGGCCTTAGCCGGCCATCTCCTGTCTCGACGGAAACCTGCTCGCTAAAATCGCAGTAGGCCAGCATGCCGGCCATTTCCACGACACGCCTGAGCTGCATTTCGCCCCAGCGGCCGCGCACGGTGGGTTTGCGCAGGGCTGTGACCAGGCGGCTCGTTTCCTGCTGGAGCTGGACGCCGGTGACGGCCAGCTGCTTAATCTGCTCTTCCAGGCCGGTAAAAGCCGACTGCCGGGCCTTATCCAACTCCACGATCTTGCTGTCGACCTTCTCCAGGGAATCCTTGAGGGGCCTTACCAGTCCTTCGATGGCCAGCTGCCGCCTTTCCAGATCGCCCCTGGCGCCTTGTTGGTAAGTTTCCAGCGTGACTTTGGCCAGCTCCAGAAAGGAACGGTTATTGCTGCTCAGGGCATCGGCAGATAGGGCTTTGAAGGCATCGGTCAGCTTCTTTTGAGCCTCATCCAGCAATACCAGCTTTTCATCGTTTAACCTGCGCTCTTCCGCCAGCTGCGTCTCCAGCTTCGCCAGCCTTCCCTTATAGTCCAGTTCCTTTTCCTGCAGCCCGGCTACCGAGTCCTCCAACCCTTTTATGCGAAAATTTTCTTGTTCAGCGGCTGCCCGCTTTGCTATCTGTTCCTTTAACTCCACATCCTTTTCCCCAAGATTCTCCCTTAGTTCAATTATCCGGGGACGCTGAAACAACCAGACAAGAAGCATGCCCAGGAACAGCCCTGTGATTAACCCCATAACTATGAATTGCATGAGGCCCCCTCCAACACGGAATATGATGCTTAAAAAGAAATAATACTATGTACGCTCTATTCGAGATCTTCTATGCTTTTTTCTTCAAAGGTAACCAGCCGGCAAAAAATATCTATAACTTCAGGATCAAGCTGCTTTCCAGCTTTTCTTTTCAAGATGGCCAGAGCCCTTTTCCGGGAGACCTGCCTTCGGTAACTTCTTTTCGTGATCAAAGCATCATAAATATGGGCAACGGCCAGGATACGCGATAGCAGGGGGATCTCTTCCCCTTTTAAACCTCGGGGATAGCCCCTTCCGTCCCAACGTTCATGGTGTGAGAGGATATACTCGGCGATAGAAGACCATTCCGGTACCGCCCGGGCCAACCGATAACCTGTTTCGACATGCCTCCTCATTCGCTGTCGCTCCTTATCGCTTAAGGGCCCCGGTTTCGCCAATATGCCCCTGTCAACTGCTACCTTGCCGATATCGTGCAGCATGGCCAGCAGCTCCAGTTCGCTTTGTTGTTGGGAACTCAAACCTGTTCTTTCGCCAATTTCTCTGCACGTTACTTTCAACCTTTCTCCATGTTCCTTCGTTTCCATACACTCTTCCCAAAGAGCTGACTGCAGAACGTTGATAACTGTTTCCTTATAGTTTTGATCGTGCAAAAATTTATCGCTGTACATCCTGTCTCCGGCTTCCTTTAAAATCTGCCAGACATCCTCTTCTGCCTGAGTTTTTACTGCCCAGCCCAAGGCGATGCTGACCGGCACAAGTCTAAATTTCTGAGTGCTGCATTTTTTCCTGATGCGCCGGCTGGTTGCCTTAGCGGCTTCCAGGCCGGTTTGCGGCAGAAGGATAACGAATTCATCGCCGCCCCAGCGGGCGATGAGATCGTCTTTGTTACAGGAGGCCCTGATGATCTCTGCAGCTTTAATCAGCAAATTATCGCCTTCCTGATGGCCAAACACGTCATTGACCAGTTTCAAACCATTAAGATCGCCCATTATGATGGAAATGGGCAGCAACTGTTGTTCATCCCGCCGCAGGAGCTCGTTTTTCAAAAATCTGCGGTTATATAGGCCGGTAAGCTGGTCGTGCGCGCTCAAATATTCCAACTGATGCTCGTAGGATTTGCGCTTGGTGATATCTCTGCAAACCGCCACGGTCCCTATGCATCCCCCTGCTGCATCACAGACAGGGAATTTCATCACTTCAAAAGGTACCGGGTGGCCGAGATGATTTTTAAATTGCGCCTCATAGCACTCAGGAAGGCCTGTCTCCAAAACTTTCCGATCGGTTTCCCTGATGATAGCTGCTTCCTCTGAAGAATGGAGATCCTCATCAGTGCAACCCGCTATCTCTTCCGGTAAAAGGGAAAAAAATTTTTCAGTAGCCTTGTTTACCACCTGGTAAATACCATCTGCTCCTTTGTAAATAATTGGATCCCGTATTGAATCGATAATTACTCTTAACAGGTGGCGCTCAATTTTTAATTCAGCCTCTATAGCCAGGCGTTGTCTGACGGCATCAAGATTAAAAAAGCAATTTCGCGCCAGCATATTGGTAATGGGCAGGAGCTCTTTCAAAAACATTTCTTCGAGGGGGTCATTTTTCCCAATCAAAAGCAAGCCAAAACCCGGCAGTGGAAATCCATAATAATATAAATCTTTTTTTATTATAAAGAACTTTTCCTTTCCGCCTTTTGCCAACATCTCCGACAACTCGTCGACAAGTTCGCTGTATAAGGAATCCCCTTCTGCCGCCCCGGGAATAATATAAACCGTGTTTAAAAAGTTCTCTTCCTTTTTTAAAATGCTTACCAGGGCGGAGTCAAGTTTTTTTAAAAATGCAGAAGCAGCCTTTTTGACAAGGCCCTCCAGATTTTGCTCGCCGCTGATGGAAAGAGATAACTCGTATAAGATATGGTTCAAAATAGTAATATCCAATTTTAATCCTCCAAAAGCCCTATAACAGAAGTCTTATTGTAAAATTCCAGGTAGCTCTTCCCCGTGCTGGAGATCTCGCCCAAAGTCAAGGCTCCTAAAAGCGGGTACCCCATCTGCACCATTTCTAGTTCCTCATCAAAATCAGATTGGAGAAAAAGAACTCTGGAAACACAGTCTATAAAAAAAGTGATAAGCTGTTTTTCCTTTTTCTCACCAGCTGCCTGACGATAGGATGTCTCGGCCAGCTGACAGGCATTGATCGCCCCGGCAATTAAAGAATCCTTATTTCCCTTTAACAGGTAGATAAAAGAATTGACAGGAATATCCCCAACGCAAACCAGGCGGCTGCCGTCCACGGCGATAGGATCGCGAACCAGCATTTCCCTGGCCAATTTAACAATCCCCAGGGGGAATTCTTTTGCCCGCTGAAAAAAATCAATGCTGTCAAAGGATTTGTTTGATACTTTCTCAACCATTTCCTTGTATACCTCAAACGCCGGGCGCCAGTTCAAGGAAATCAGTGTATGGTGATCCGCTTCGGTTACTTTTAATGGACCTGCCACAGGTTCCCAGCCATGGGCGACGCCAACTCCGCTTCTTATATCTGTCAGGGCAAAAACAGCTGCATCTTCCATTAATCCTTCATTGCAAATTACGCAGGGCTCTTTTTTAGTTAATGAACCGGCTCCGCCACCGATATAATTGGGGAAAAGCCCGCAACAGTCGAACAAACTTTCAATCAGTTCGGAAATACGCCGGCTGAGCCCGTCGACAAAAACAAACATCGTTTTATTCTGCAGAAACTGCCAATTACAGGTTTGCTCCAGATAAGCACCGAGATCGATTATGCTGCTGATGTTTTTAATCACCGCAGTGCTGACGGATCGGCGGATACCGGCAACAATAGTCCCCTGCTGAAGTTTTTCTTTGTTAAAGATAATCCCGGAAAAAACCCCCCCGAAAACCGGCTTTTTACATTGTTTTAGCAATCCATCGATCATCCGGGGTGTAAAACCATTGGCATTGCAGGCCAGAACAAGGATACCCGAAATGTTTTTCACATTAGCCGTCGTTTCTAACAGGCATTTTAAACCTTCAACGGTACCTTCCCTGTTTAAACTGATCAACACGGCGAAAACCTCCCTCGACTAAGGTGAAAAACCAAAATCCCTGCTTACCGATTTAACATAAGGATAATAAAAGAATAATCAGTAATTGTTTTCTATGTAATATCCATTAAACCCTTTTTTTGGTTCCCGCTTTTGCAAAATTATAGTAATAGCAAAAGAAGGAATCTGCCATTAACATAAAGAATTTAATCTGAATAGTAAGAAAAAGACTGGGTGAGAAACATTTAGAGTAAACTTTCTTTTCAAATTGACAGTAAGGGTAAATTAACCCTTAATAACTATTATTTGCGGAGGGAAAAAATATATGGATAAAAAAAAGCTGGTCGTTATAGGCGGCGATGCTGCCGGAATGAGCTGTGCCAGCCAGGTCAAAAGATTAAAACCCTCATGGAAGGTCATCGTTTTTGAAAAGACCGACTATATCTCCTATGCGGCCTGCGGCATGCCCTATTTTATTGAAGGCCTCGTAGCCAACAAAGAAAAGCTCGTCCATTTGACACCGGAAACAGCCGCTGAAGAGAGAAAACTTGACTTAAGGCTGAGACACGAAGTTGTAAAAATAGCCCCCCGGGAAAAGAAGGTAACCGTGAAAAATGAACAGGGCGAATGGGAGGAAAGCTTTGACATATTGATGATTGCCACGGGTTCCCTCCCCCAGGTTTCGGGGATAAAGCATCAAAAATCGGACAGGATTTTTACCCTCAAAAATTTGTACGATGCGGAAAAGATTGATGCCTTTATCAGGAAAAATCCTGACGGCAAATGCGCGGTCATCGGCGGAGGATATATCGGGGTGGAAATGCTGGAAGCCTTTAAAATTCGCGGGCTTAAGACGCATCTGATTCACAGGAGAATGGATCTGGCCAACACTTTCGAAACAGAGATTTCAGATCTGATCAAAAAGGAGCTGTCCCGCAACGGGGTGGTGCTAAATTTAGGGGTGGCCATCGGGGAAATTAAAGAAGAAGGCGGGGGCGTTGCCATAGTCACGGACAAGGGCAATCTAAACTACGACTTTGCCTTTTTGGGCCTCGGTGTAGTACCCAACAGCGGCCTGGCGGCAGATAGCGGCATCGAGCTTGGCCTGAAGGGCTCTATCAAGGTAAACGAATACCTGCAAACAAATTACAGCTATATCTATGCTGCCGGGGACTGCACCCAAACGATAAACATGGTCAGCAAAGAACCGGCCTATACCCCCCTGGGCCTCAAGGCCAACAAGGAAGGAATGCTGGCAGGGATGAATATTGCCGGCCGGGAGGCGCCATTCCCTGGCATCCTCGGCACCGCCATAATGAAATGTTTTGACCTCGGGGTAGCCAGGACAGGCTTAACCTTTGACGAAGCCGGCAGATACAATTTTAATCCGCGAAAAATTACACTCAACTCCATGAGCAGGGCCGGCTATTATCCGGATGCCGGGAATCTGTTTTCCCTGGTCGTGGCGGAAAAAGATAGCGGGCGGGTCCTCGGTGCACAGCTAGCCGGGCCTCTTGACGCCGTCAAAAGAATAGACGTCTATGCCGCGGCTATTCATAACAAAATGACCTTGGACGAGATATTTGATCTCGATCTGGCCTATGCCCCTCCCTTTTCCCCGGTATACGATCCGGTTCTGCTGGCGGCCAGGATAGGGAAAAAAGCCCTGGGTTAAAAAGCTTTGGACCTTCATAGTTTCTTAACATCCGCAAAATAGGGGTTGCTTCTCAACAATATCATCTTGGGCGGGATGAAGGATCCCAGGCAACAAAATGGAGCAGATAAACGCTATTTCTTGAAGAGAAGGGATAATATGGATGCTTTTCTCGCCAGGCAGCCAATCTTCGATGAGAAACAAAATGTTTTCGCTTATGAATTGTTATACCGCTCCAGTGAAGAAAATATCTACACAGGTGTAAACGGCAGTACGGCTTCTGCGGAGGTTATCAGTAATAGCTTTCTTTTATTCGGCTTGGACAACCTTACCGGGGGTAAAAAAGCTTTCATCAATTTTACCAGTGAAATGCTGGAAAAAGAGGTAGCGCTTTTACTCCCCAAGGAATCGATCGTGATCGAAGTGCTGGAAGATGTAGTACCGGATAAACAGTTGCTTTCTGCCTGCCTGAAATTAAAAAAACTCGGCTACCTGCTGGCATTGGATGATTTTTCCTATAGCCCGCGATTTGATCCCTTCATCGATCTCGTCGATTTTATCAAAGTTGATTTTTTACAGACCGGCTCC
>CAZAQM010000110.1:0-6932 GCA_964487385.1 uncultured Dethiobacter sp. | reverse complement strand
CAGGTATTCAAGACAAAAAGGATTTATAGGATTTATAGAGAATTATAACAGCTCGGACACTTTTTCGATGGACTCCGTCGAAGATGACAACTGCTGCATGGAAGCCGATATCTCTTCCGAGGCAGCCGCCTGATGCTGGGCAATATCGGAAACTTTTGCCGTGGCATTGCTAAGAAGAGATACCTTGTCTTTAATCTCCGTGATAATCCCGCGGATTTCCTGAACGGAATTGGCACTGCTGTCGGCCATTTTTCTTATTTCCGTAGCCACGACCTCAAAGCCCCGTCCATGTTCGCCGGCCCTGGCTGCCTCGATGCTGGCGTTAAGCCCCAGGAGATTGGAATTTGCGGCAACTTTGTTGATAAAATCCAACATGGTATCAGTCTTGTTCACCTGTTTGATCATTTCTTCCTGCAAATGGGCCAGCGATTCCATTTCGCTGGATAGTTCCTGGGCGGAAGCAGCAAGCTCCTGGGATGTGGCCGCTACCTCTTCGGAGGTGGCGGCAAAGGATTGCACCGCCTCCGTTAGCATTTCCTGCTGTTTCAAGCTTACCGCCAAGCCCATCGCCCCGACAATATTGCCCTCCGCATCCTTTACCGGAACCCCCACAGCTTTAAATGGAAAACCAAAGTATTCTGCGGGAAGTTCTCGTGTATGGACTGTCCCCGATCTAAGCGCATCGTAGACCGGATCCCCTTCGGCTACTTTTGTTCCGACGACATTTCCCAGATCTATCTGTGTGGATGGCAGATGGACTAAAAATGTGTCCTCTTTATTAAAAAGACCAATAGAACAATCATAGGGGAAAAGCTGCTGGATTTGCGGCAACACTGCTCCCAGAACATTTAAAATATTTTCCCCCTTATCATCGCTATGCTGTAAAGGCATTTCCTCAGTCAAGCTGAAAACCTCCCCTTTGCGTATGTTTTTCCATTTCTGGATAGTTTTATTATTCGACAGGTTTCTTTTTATTCCTTTTTCCAATGTATCTTAATGTAAAAACGGCAAAAAAGCGGGACAATCGTTTAAAGCCCGATTGCCCCGCTGTGCGGCACTGGGATACTTACTTTATCAGCCACTCCAGCAACTGCTGGCGAATTGCCGTTTTATCACAAACAGCCCGGTGTCTGACAGGTTTTTGTTTTAGGCCCCTTAGCCCGGGGTGCAGGGACATCGCTCCGCTTAGCCCTTCCAATTGGCGAAGAATAGCAAATTCATCCATCCCCCGCAGATATTCCCTGCCGCGAATCGCTCCCAGGACGCTGCCGGCAAATTTATAGGGGCTGGCTGTGGCGTTAATTACTGTTGCGGTCTCATCCCCGCTTTTGCGGCAATAATCCCGGTAAACCCTGTATCCTACAGCAGTATGGGTATCCAGGAGATAGCCATGGGCCCTAAAAACCTCCCCGATCGCTTGCGAAGTCTCTTCCTCGCCGGCAAAACCTGATATAATTGCCTCTCCCATTTGCTCTCCCATCGTTCGGTCCACCCGGAAAGACCCTTGATCCTGCAGATCCTTCATCCAACCGATAATCTTCTCCGCCTCCCGGCCAGTCATCTCGAAAAGAAACCTTTCCAGATTGCTGGAAATCAATATATCCATCGATGGGCTTTGGGTTTGCCAAAAATTTCTATGGCGGTTATAGAGCCCCGTCTGAAAGAAATCCGTCAAAACCTTGTTTTTATTGGAGGCACAGAGCAGCTTTTTGATAGGCAGGCCCATTTGGCGCGCGTACCAGCCGGCCAGGATATTCCCAAAATTACCTGTCGGGACGACGAAGTTAATTTTTTCCCCCGGCAAAATTGCCTCTTTTTTGAGAAGCTGGCAATAGGCCCAAAAATAGTAGACGATCTGGGGGACCAATCTGCCCCAATTAATTGAATTTGCCGAGGAAAGTTCGAACCCCTTGTCGGCCAAAGCCAGGCCAAATTCCCGGTCAGCAAAAATGTCTTTGACAGCATTCTGACAATCGTCAAAATTGCCGCGGACAGCGGCAACATGGGTATTATCCCCATCTGTGGTCGTCATCTGCAGCTCCTGAATCCTGCTCACTCCCCGGTAGGGATAGAAAACGATAATTCTTGTCCCGGGAACATTTTTAAACCCCTCCAGGGCGGCCTTGCCCGTATCCCCCGATGTGGCCGTCAGGATGACGACCTCTTTTTGGCCGGACAATTTTGCCAGCGATCGGGTCAGTAAAAAAGGCATCAACTGCAGGGCCAAATCCTTAAAAGCCGCGGTCGGCCCGTGCCAAAGTTCCAAAAAATGCAGCTTTTCGCTCACGCTATGCAGAGGGGCAATTTGCGGATGAAAAAAGTTGTTTTTCCCATAGGCTGCTCTAAGGCAATCCTGCAGTTCACCTGCTGTGAAATCTGCTAAAAATGGGGCGATGATCTCCCTGGCCACTGCAATATAATCGGATTCGGCCAGGGCAACAATCTTTTCAGCAGTCAGCCGGGGAATTTTTTCGGGGACGAAGAGCCCGCCGACGGGAACCATACCGATTTTAATAGCGGCAGAGGCAGAAACGGGAGGATAGTTGCCCCTCGTGCTCAGATATGCTGTCATTTTTTCTCCTCAATTTTTTATTCAAAATCAATTAGTTAATTATAATTGATCGGAAACCGTCTGGATATTTTCCGCCGAGGAGGCCAGTTGCTGAACAGAAGCGGAAATCTCCTCCGAAGCTGCCGCCTGATGCTGGGAGATATCGGAAACTTTTATCGTGGCATTGCTGAGCAGCGCTACTTTGTCTTTAATCTCCGTGATGATCCCGCGGATCTCCTGAACGGAATTGGCACTGCTGTCGGCCATTTTTCTTATTTCCGTAGCGACGACCTCAAAACCCCGTCCATGTTCGCCGGCCCTGGCCGCCTCGATGCTGGCATTCAGCCCCAGAAGATTGGAATTTGCCGCCACCTTGTTGATAAAATCCAACATGCCGTCAGTCCTGGCCACCTGCGCTGTCATTTCCTGCTGCAGCATGGCCAGGGACTCCATTTCGTTGGAAAGCTCCTGGGCGGAAGCGGCAAGCTCCTGGGACGTAGCGGCCACCTCCTCAGATGTGGCGGCGAAGGACTGCACCGCTTCAGTTAGAATTTCCTGCTGGGCCAGGCTCATCCCCAGGCCAATTGCTCCCACGACGGTACCGCTTTCATCTCTTATCGGAATACCCAAAGCCCTAAAAGGAACGCCAAAGGTTTCCTTGGGAACGGTCAATTTCTGGGCAGTTCCCGTCACGAAGGCCTCGTGGATGGGATCCCCGGGGGGAACTGTCGTTCCGATCACATTGCCGATGTTTACCTTTTTAGAGGGAAAATAGGCTACATATTTTTTTTCCTTATCGACCACACCGATCATACAATCGAAGGGGAAAAGCTGCTGCATGACGGGCGCCGACGCAACCAGGGCCTCGAGCAAATCTATTTTCCTTCCGCCTTCATCATTTTGCTGCAGGACATTTTCTACGGCCAAGCAAAAAACCTCCCAAGTAAGCATATTGTTGACATTTAGACTGCTTTCTTTATTATTCGACAGCTTTCCTCCCATTCCTTTCCCCATGACGAAAAAAGAACCACGCCGACAATAATCAGGGCAAATCCGGCCATAAACGAACTGATTTTCATTCCCCAGCCCCTTTCCCGCCGCGTGAAAGAAGAAAAATACCGGCAGCAACGATCAACAGCGGCCATAGAAGATGAAAAAATGGCCCGAAAAGCTGATGAATCAAAAAAATGATGCCCAGGCCGATGAGCAGCAGCCCGGCATGGCGCTGCCTGTTGGGATAGTGCCCGCCACCGGCCGCAGGAGGGAACTCTTCCTCCTCCGCCGCCTCAAAAGCAACATCCCCGCTCTTTTTCTCCGGGATGGCGATCCAGGCAATAAGATAGGCCAGGATACCCCCGCCAACAACAAAGGCGGCCACCACCCATAAAATGCGAATTAAAACCACATCGACAGCAAAATATTCCGCCAGCCCTCCGGCAACACCGGCAACAATCCTGTTTTTGCGGGATCTGTATAAGCGATTCACCCTGACCATCTCCCTAAATTAAAATCCACAAATTAAACTTTATTCTTCCGGGGGAAGTTCATCTAAAAGCGAGCCTAGCTTTTCCCACTTCTCATAAAGTACCCCAATCTCATCCCGGACCTGCGTCAGCTCGGTCAGAAAATTCCGCGCCTTGGCAAAATCATCATAGATTCCGGGCCGGGCTAGTTGTTCTTCCAGATAGCTGATTTTATTTTCACCGCAGGTGATTTTTTCTTCTACTTCAGCGATCGAATGGTTCAGCCGGCGTCTTTTGCGGCGAGCCTGAAGAATATGCTCCCTTTTTGCCTTTTCCCTTTCTTTTTCGGCCTGGCGCAGTTCTTTGGCAGCCATATCGATCGGATGGGGAGCGGCGCTTTCCCTTTCTTTTTCCTTTAATTGTTTTTCCCTGTATTCAGTGTATGTTCCCTTGTACAGTTTGACGCGCCTGTTGCCGATCGCCAAAATTTTTGTGGCCGTGCGGGAAACAAAATAGCGATCGTGGGAAACGATGAGCAACGTTCCCGGGTAGCCGGAAAGTGCCGCCTCCAGTTCTCCGATGCCCCAGATATCCAAATGGTTGGTGGGTTCATCCATGATCAGAAAATTGCTTTCCCCCAGGGCCATCCTGGCCAGGGCCAGACGGCTTTTTTCCCCGCCGCTGAGGGATTGCACCGGTTTAAAGACTTCATCCCCGCGAAAAAGGTAACCGCCCAGATAGCTCCGCGCCTCTGATTCCGACATCCCGGACGCTCCCATAATATTTTCCAAAACGGTGAGATGGCCCTTTAAGGTTCTTTGTTCCTGGTCAAAATAGGCTATCCTGCTGCCCGCCCCAATTTTGACTACACCAGATTCCGCCGTCTCTTCACCTGTGATGATGCGCAGCAGGGTCGTCTTCCCGGCGCCGTTAGGGCCCAAAACAGCGACCCGATCTCCCCCGTTTATTTCAAAAGAGGCCTCCAGAAATACCGGGCGGGAACCGAAAAATTTGGAGACTTTCTCGAAAGCAACGACGCTGCTCCGGCCACCCCGGCCGGAAAAATCAAAGCGGGCCTTCCAGGATGGCGCCCCTCCCGGCTTTTCCACCAAGTCAAGCCTTTCAAGAAGCTTTTCCCTGCTACGGGCCTGGCGTTTGGTCCTCTGATCGGCTGCTGCATGGCGAATAAAATCCAGCTGCTTTTTTATCGTAGCCTCTTGTTTTTTATAAGCCTTATCCTGCGCACTTTTTTCCATTTCACGCTGCCGCAGGAAACTGGAAAAATTGCCGCGGTAAAGCCTTAGCCTCTTGTTTTCCAGGGCGGCGATTTGGCCGACGACCCGATCGAGGAAAAAGCGATCGTGGGAAACGATGAGAAGGGCTCCCCGCCAGCTGCCCAAAAAGTTTTCCAGCCACTCCACCGAATCGCTATCCAGGCTGTTGGTCGGCTCATCCAGCAGCAGAAGATCCGGCTCGCTGAGGAGCAATGCAGCCATCTGCGCCCTGGTTTTTTCCCCTCCGCTGAAGGTTTCCACCCGGCGCCCCAGATCGGCCTCCCGAAAGCCCAGCCCCCCGGTGATCATTTGCAGGCGGTTTTCCAGCAGATAACCGCCTTTTTCCTCGAAAAGATGGGCAAGCTGGCCATACCTTTCCATGAGGGAGGCAAGATGTACATTTTTTTTATCCGCCCCGAACAGGGACATCTCCTTTTCCAGGAGGATCATTTCCTCTTTGAGGGAATAGACCTCCTCAAGGGCCCCCCTTAAAACTTCCCGCAGGCTGGCCTCGGGCAGAAAACCCGGTTTCTGGCTCAGATAGCCAAGGGATAGGCCTTTGCCGATAAAAACCTCCCCCTGCTCCGCCTCTTCAGCACCTATTATTATTTTAAGCAGTGTGGTCTTTCCGCTGCCGTTTGCCCCCACCAATCCAATTTTTTCGCCGGGGTTTATCTGCAGGGAAACCCCCTCGAGGATGCTTTTATCTGCATATGTCTTATCTATATTGCGCACATCCAGAAGAGCCATTGATCCACCCCCGATCTGTTCTATTTAAACATTTGTTCCGCAGCGTCTGCTGCCATCTCTGTTTATTATCTTACCTTCCCTTTTTTAAGATGTAAAGCAATAGCCCGCATCAAAATCGTTGCAACAAAACATCTGCTGCTCCGTCTATCTAGTAACGCTACAAAGAAAGGGGGGCTGCGCCTTGAAAAAGATAATTTTTCTTTTGGCCGCCCTGTCCCTGGCCGCGTTGCTGCTGGCTGCAACGGGGTGCGGCATAGACCCGCCGCCAGGACCGAAAAGCGGGCATAAGGGCGGCAATGAGCTCCAGGCGGAAGTACCAGTGGAATATGAAAGATGGACAAACGAAGGCGCATTTTCCGAAGAGATACCTGAAAAGATACAGGAAGCTATCGGGGAGCTGAAAAGAAAAAGAGGGTATTTTGCCTTTAACCGGCAGGAGTTTCTTACCGGGCAGCACCAATTCATCTTGATCTCTTCCGGGGAAAAACACACCGGAGGGTATTCCCTGGAGTTAAAAAGCCTTACCGCGGCCAATAATGCCCTGCGGATCACCGTTGAGGAAATAAAACCTGCACAGGAAAAGGCCGTTATCCAGGTACTCACCTATCCGCTGGTGCTCATCAAGATTAAAAATAGCTGCGATTCGTTTGCTATTGCCAACACCGCCGGCGAAGAATTTTTGCCCCTAGACCTCTTAGCCCATTAAAGAAAGATGCGTCAGAAAGCCGGCTGCTTAAAGAATAATGCTCCTACAGGACAAACCTCCACGCATAGGCCGCATTCTGTACAAGGTGACTCCGCCAGGGGCCGATCGGCAAAGGCAGTTACCCGGCGCCCGACGCCCCGGCGGGAAAAACCGATGGCCCCGATACCGGCAACCTGCTGATCCGCCCA
>CAZAQM010000109.1:5115-7002 GCA_964487385.1 uncultured Dethiobacter sp. | reverse complement strand
GCCACGCTTCCTATCCCCGTCAGGACTGCCAGAAACATATTGCGGGTCCAAAACGCAACGGCAAAAGTGGGCAGGGCAGCCCAGAAAAACGGGTTTGCCGAAAGCGCCAAATTAAAATGCCCATCCCTGAGAAGGAGTTCAGGGCCCAGCAAGGCAGAAAGGACGGCAACCGGTACGTAGGAAAGCCAGCTTTCGGCCAGCGGGGAAAGTTTGCGCTTCGATAAAAAAAGCAGCGGCAAAAAGCGCGGCAGGTAAGTGACCAGCGCCATTAACAAGATAGCTATAATGATGTTATTTTGCATTTATTGTCACCTATTTACGGATTGCTTTACCTTTGCTTCTTTCTTTCGGTATAGATCGAGCAAGGCGCCCAGGGTTGCCCCTGCCAGTGTGGCGGTAATGATATACCAATGGCCCACCGGCTGCATAAAAAGAAATATGGAAAATAACATGGAGAATGCACCAACGATAAATTTATTTTTGCTATCCAGCTGTATGACCAGCAGCGCTATAAACATGGCCGGCAGGGCGTAGTCAATGCCCCAGCTTTTCAGGTTGGTAAAGAGCGCACCCGTATAAAACCCCAAAACGGAACCGCCGATCCAGGAAAGATGGGCCAGGGTGTTTGTCGTAAGGATGCGCATTGCCAGAGGATTTTTTTCCTCCTTAAAATCTCTGCTGTGGACGGCAAAGGATTCATCCGTCAGCTCAAAGGTAAAAAGTGCCTGCTGTAGACGGCTTAAGTGGCCCAGATGGGGTGAAAGGGCGGCGCTCATCAGGGTGTGCCGCAGGTTTACAAGAAAAGTTGTCATGACGATGGTGAAAAGCCCTGCCTGGCTTTCCAGCAAGCCGAGGGATATCAGCTGGGCGGAGCCGGCATAGACGATTATCGACATAAGCGTTGTTTCCAGGGGGCCAATTCCGACATTGGCCGCCAAGATGCCAAAGGCCAGTCCGATGGGAATATACCCCATGATGATGGGCAGGCTTCGCAGGGCGCCATCTTTAAATATTACAGGTAACGCAGCTGAATGTTTTTTCTCCATTGTTAAGATAGCATACCGAATTTGTCTGGTTTTGTAAATAACAGAAGCGGGTCTTCAGTGGTTTTTCAGTAACCTTTTCCTATTTATTCCGTTATACATATTGAGTAGGAAATTTATAGGCTAAGAGGGATAAATAATGAAATGGAAAAAGGGTCTGATAGCAATTTTTGTTCTTTTATTGCTCCTTCCGGCTTCCCTTGCCCTGGCTGCCAATCAGCAGGAGACGACAGTTTATATAAATAAGAAAGAACTCAGCCTGAACGTCCCACCCCAGATTTCAGATGGGCAGCTGATGGTTCCCATGCGGCCTTTTTTGGAGGCTTTGGGGGTCGATGTAAACTGGGACAGCGAGACGAACAAGGTGACCGCCCAGTGGGCAGGAAAGACGGTTGTTATGGGAATTAGGCATACTCAGGGAGGCGAGGAGGGGGAACAGAAAGAGGTTCCCCTGCAGGTTTACAAAGGGGTGACGATGATTCCCATCGATTTTGTTTTAGATTTTTTGGGACTTGATGTGCGCTTTGACCGGGAACAAAAAATCGTAGAGGTAGAAAAACCCGATTATATTTATTTAGAAAGGTTTTCCGGCAAGGATGCCGTGCCCAAGTGGTTGGAAAATTGGGTGGAAAGCGCCAGGGATCACCTCGATATTCAGTACCGCATCAGGGACAATAGGCTTTACCTGCTCAGTACCTTTGGTGAAAAGAATACCAGCGGGTATAATGTGCGCGTTTCCAGAATAACCAGGCAAGAGGATGCTTTTATTGCTGAAATTATTTTTAAGGATTCACCCTCCCTTTCCACCCTCCAGGTTATCACCAGGCCTTACGATCTGGTCTAT
>CAZAQM010000109.1:0-5015 GCA_964487385.1 uncultured Dethiobacter sp. | reverse complement strand
TTAAATGGGCCAGGTAATTTTCGAGCGCCGTTTCATCCTCGATCTCCCCGGAAAGGGTCAGGATGGTCTTTCCGTCCTTCCAGGTCAGCGTTACCAGACCTTCGGGGGAACGGGCAAGATACCCTGAAATAAAGCGCACCTGCAAGGGTGTTGCTTTTTCTTTTGCCGTTTCCATGGCCTGGGCAGCAGCTGATTCATCCTCGTAAAAAAGCTGGTTGAGCGTCAGCTTTAAGCCTTGATCGTTGGCGAATTCCTGATAAATATTTTGCAGGGAGCGTTCCGCCTCCGTTATTACGCCCTCCTGAAAGGCATAGTCTTCCGGCAAATCTGCGAAGAGGATTATGACATTGTCCGTTTGTCCCCGGAAGATTTCCAGGGAGTCATAGAAGGCCTTCTCCTCCTGCCAGTAATTTATTTCGGGACCCTTATCAGATCCTACTCCGGCAATTTCCACGAAGGTCCGGCTTTCAGCATTTAGCTGCCCCGTCAGGCCGGAAGGCTGTTCAGCCGGCGCCTCCGTCTGGCCTGTAAAAAGTTCAAAGGATTCGTCCCCGGCAGCCTCCTGCTCTTCGGCAGAGTATGTTCGCATCATACCCGGGGATTTTTTGGCGACACTCCTGCCCATTTCAAAACTGTTTTCCCCCGTAGATTCGTCCGTATGCAAACTGCCCATACTTAGCTTCGAGTTCTGGTTTTCCTGTTGCACAGGTAAAAAGCGGGAAAAACAGCCCCGCAGCCCTGAGCCCTCAGGTGATCCGGCATAAAAAACAATCAGCAACAGGCAGGCTGCAGCCAGGCCGGCTAGATAGCTGTGTTTTTTCCATCTCCCGGCCCACCGATACCGGCCACCGTCTTTTCCCTGCGGTGTTGTAGAGCCCTCCTTGGCGTCAGGGCATGAAGCGCCGGGGCAGGGCAATCCCCCGGGATCAAACTGTCCGGATTGTTCGCCCCTCATTTTCCTCAGCTCCAGGTTTTCCAGTTGTTGCTGCAGGTTATCCCATAAAATGTTGCTCGGCGGAACGACAATCCTTCGCGCTTCTTCCCGGAAGGCTTGCATTATTAAATTGTCGAGTTTGTCAGGCTTTGGCCCATTCATGTTTTCCACCCAAGAATATTTCTGCCAATTTGTTTTGGTATGCTGGAATATGCGAATATTATGTGATTCCGGCAAATTATCAAGTCGATGTTGCCTTATTTAAATGACGTTTCTTTTTTTCCTTCGGTTGCAGGAGTCTGCGAACTTTTTCGCGGGCGCGGAAGAGGCGGGATTTAATAGTTCCCGTTGGCAGTGAAATGAGTTCGGCTATTTCCTTGATGCTCAGCTCATTAAAATATTTGAGCACCAGGATCTCCCTATCCTCAGGTTCAAGGAGCAGGAGGGCTTTTCTCACTTCATCATATGTTTCCTGTTGTTCCCAGGATTCCTGGGGTGAGTTTTCATCATTTGTATCCTGATATTTTTCTTCGTTATCGGTTAAAATTATTCTTTTGTTTTTTCTGAGGATATCTATAGCGCAGTTTGTGGCGATGACAGAGATCCAGGAACCAAACCTGGCTGTCTCCTTGAGGGTGTGGAAATTGATAAAGGCTTTCAAAAAGGCCTCCTGGGCAGCATCCTCGGCCAACTGGGGGTTGCCCGTGACCATATAGGCCGTGCGGTAAGTTTTTGGAAAGTGCTGGTGGTAGAGTTGTTCGAGAATATCTCGATCCATGGCTTTTTATCCTGCCTTTTAACCCTGTTTGCGGTTACAAAACATTTTATCATACTTTATTCTCAACAGCAATTAAGGCTGCAAAGGGTTTTTCATTTGTTTTGCTGAATAGATGTTCATAAAAGGGAGGGTTCATCCATATTTTTTGGTGTTTTTGCAGCGGAATCAAACATAATTACCAGCAATTTTACCAGCAATTGGCGAAAAATTATGTAGTTGTGATTTTGGCAAATTTGCGTTATTAATATAAAGAGAATGAAAAGGGGGCGGGGCAATTGCGCTGCGAAATAATTGCTGTGGGTACCGAACTGCTTATGGGGCAGACGACTAACACCAATGCCAGGGATATCGCCAGGGAGCTGCTCTCCTTGGGAATAGGGGTTTATTACCAGACAGTGGTGGGGGATAACGGGGAAAGACTGGCTGAGGTTGTCAGGCAGGCGATGGAGAGGGCGGATCTGATCATTCTTTCCGGCGGCCTCGGGCCGACCAACGACGATCTGACACGGGAAACGGTGGCGCAGGTGCTCGATATCCCCATGGAAAAAAATGTGGAATGGGAAAGAAGGCTGATGGAATTTTTCAGCCGCTTCAAGCGGCCTTTTGCGGAGAATAATCTGAGGCAGGCCATGGTTCCCGAAGGGGCCCTGATGCTGCGCAATGACAGGGGCACTGCCCCGGGGATTGTTTTGGAAAAGGGCAATCATACCTTTGTGCTGCTGCCCGGGCCTCCCAGGGAGATGCTGCCCATGCTTAAGGGGCAGGTTATCCCCCTGCTGAAAAAAAAGCTGGTGGCCAGCGGGGAACTGTCGGTGCTGCAATCAAGAATTCTGCATGTTATCGGCCTGGGGGAATCATCCCTGGTGGAAATGCTGCAGGATATGCTGGCCAGGCAGGATAATCCTACGATTGCCCCGTTGGCCAAGGGAACGGAAGTGCATCTGCGTCTCACCGCCCACGGCCATTTCCCCGGGGAGGCGGAAGGCCTTTTAACGCAGAAAACGGAGGAGATCAAGGCCATCCTGGGGGATTACGTTTACGGTGAGGATGCCGATACCCTGGAGCTGGCTGTGGCCCGCCAGCTGAAGGAGGCGGGCAAGACCCTGGCACTGGCAGAATCCTGCAGTGGCGGGCTTTTAACACATCGGGTGACAAATATTCCCGGCAGCTCTGAATATCTTTTATGCGGTCTGGTAACATATAGCAATGAAGCAAAGATGGGGTTGCTGGGAGTAAACCCCGCTACTATTTCCTCCCAAGGGGCCGTAAGTGAAGAAACAGCTGCAGAGATGGCTGCCGGCATCCGCCGGGCCTCCGGAGCGGATCTAGGCCTTAGTATCACGGGCATTGCCGGCCCCGGGGGCGGGACCTCTGAAAAGCCCGTGGGACTGACGTATATCTCCCTGGAGGCGGAAAACTTTTCTCTGACGCGCCAGTATAACTTTTGGGGTTGCCGGGAGGAAATTAAGGAAAGGGCCACCCAGGCGGCCCTGTACCTTTTGCGCCTTTATCTTTTGGGTAAACTTAAGATGGCCTAAAACTGAACATAAAAAATGCCGAAAGATCGGGGCAATCATGAAAATGCCGCAAAGCATCCAATCTTTCGGCATTTTTTTATGGATAAAAAAAAGGAATTTTTGGATTACTGTAGAAAATACTATTAAAACAATAGATGGAAGATCCTTGGAACTATTTTGGGGAGAACAGCCATGCAGTGGAAACAAATTAAGGTCAGAGAGCTCCAGCCGGGTATGGTGCTGATGAGCGATATTTTTTGCCCCCAAACTGGAATTTTGCTCCTGAAAGCAGGGGTGGTTTTGCACGGGCTCCTTTTGGGTTATCTGCAAAAATATAATGCCGATCTGTTTTGCTATGTAAGCTATTCCAAGGAAAAAGTTGCTGACGCGGGGGAGCAGGAAGATGAGAAACCTTTTCAGGCTGACTTTATTGGCAGCGGGGACAGGATGATCAGTATGGATAAGGAGGCTAAAGAAATACTCCTTCAGGCTTGCCGGACCCTCAACAGAATTTATAGCAGCAGGGAGATAAAACCCTATTATCGGGAGCTCTACGCTGTTATCGAGGATCTGGTGGGCAAAATTCTTGATCGCCCGGAAATGATGGTTTCTATCGCCCTGCAAAAAATGATCGACGACGCTGTTTACTGTCATGCCATTAATGTTTGTGTTTTCAGCGTTTTCCTGGGTAAGCTTACGGGTTTGAAGGAGATCCCCCTAAGGGAGCTGGCCCTCTCCGGGATCATGCACGATATCGGCATGATGGATGTCCCTGCGGAAATATGGCAAAAAAAGGGGCCTTTAACGGGAGCAGAATTTAGCAAGGTAAAGGAGCATAGCCAGTACAGCTTTTTCCGCCTGGCCGGCTTGGACCAGGTGGATCGGCCAACGCTACTGGGGGTGCTGCAGCATCACGAGAGATTGGATGGCAGCGGTTACCCGCACGGGCTAAAAAATGATGGGCTGCATTTATGGGGAAAAATTCTTGGGATTACCGATGTCTTTGATGCCTATACCAGTGAGAGGGTTTACCGCAAGGCCCACACTCATTATCAGGGTCTTGAATATCTCCGGCAAAGTTCGGTCCAATTTGATAAGGATTTGCTGCACCTTTTTATCCAAAACCTTTCTTTTTTCCCCATCGGTTCCCGGGTCCAATTAAATACCGGAGAAAAAGGGATTGTCATGGGCATTCATAAACATGCTCCCCACCGGCCTATTGTACGCGTTCGCAAAGAGGACGGAATTGGCGAGAAGCTGCTCGATCTAACAGATAATGGTTCCCTGTATATTGAAAAATTGCTCTAAAAGCTAAGGCGGTTTCTGATAACAAAGCAGATAAAAGAGGTGTTAGAAGGTGGGGAAAGATTATCAAAGCATTAATATTCGTATGCCTTTAAAGGATGGTTTCTGCATTTTTGCCCCCATTGCAATTGCTCTAGCCGGTTATGAGGCGGAGCTGCACAATAACGACCCCACTTTCTGGCTTTCCCTTGTTTGCCTGGAAGACAAGGGGAAAATGAGTCTCCTGCAAAAACAACTGCAGCTAGGAGAGATCCATAGCGGCCCCCATAGGATCCGTTTAAAGCATAAAAAAGGGTACCTTGTTGGCATAGAGCTGTGGCTGATTCCGGTCTATCAGGAAGGAAGCAGCCTAATTGCCGTGGAGGCGATAACCCGCGATATTACCAGGCAGGAAAAGACCGAAAGGGAACTGCAGGCCCGCAACAAAGAGCTGGAGGTGCTCAATCAGATCGCCTATTCCGATGAGGCAACGACTTCCATC
>CAZAQM010000108.1:0-7025 GCA_964487385.1 uncultured Dethiobacter sp. | reverse complement strand
CAGGAAAAAAAAGCGGGCACTGCGATACCAGGCGCCCAGGGCCCCCGAGGCCGCCAGAGCGGTTAAAATGGGTATAAAAAGTGCCAGCAGGAAAAGGGGATGGCAGAAGGCCACCGCCCCAATAACGATAACCATCAGCCAGGCAAGGGCCACAGCAGGATGAAGGGCCTGGAAAAAGAAATCTTTTTCCTCAAAAACAAAAACGGTCATGGGAAAACTCCTTTAAAAGATTTGTTTCGCATCCGCCGGCACTGGCAGCCTCATTATTTCGCCCCCCACCACCAAGGCCCCGGGCGCCTTGGCAAATCCTTCGGGTTCTTCTGCCAGGGCATCCACCAGCCCGGCCAACCCTTCCGCATCGGTGGCGGTGACCAGCCAGAGGGGATAGGGGTCTCCCAAACCCGTCCCGGTAGCCAGGAGGGCTCCGGTTTTTTCCCCATAGCCTTCATTTTGCCTCCGGGACTGTTCATCCAGGGGATAAAAGCGCCCCGGAGTAAGTTCAGCAAACCAACCCGTCCGATCCCGGTGCTGCTGGATGCCTTCCCAAAAAGAGCTGCTGCTCAGTTGTTCCCACTGGGCTACGACCATGACCATTTGGCTGCGATCTGATACAGCCTCCTCCCGGTAGGGGGCCTCCTCCACAGATTTGGCGCCGGCTTCTTCCAGCAAGCGGGCCAGCTGCTTTGCCCACTTGCTGCATCCTTCGCCGTAGAGGATAAGTGTGCCCCCGTTATTATCCCTGCTGCTAGCGCAGAAAGGCTGGGGAAAAGCCCCCACCACTGCCGGCGTAAAGGCCATGTCGCCCCAGGGATGAAAGTCCCACCAGATGATGTCGCCCTCTGCAGGAATGTAGGCAGCCGCCCCCTGATCCGCCAGAACGCCGTTGATATAGTAGAACCAATCCGCCATACGGCGATCTCTGCCCTCGTTACCGCTGGAACCGGACCCCAAACCATTAATGGCCTTAACAAAACCGCCTCCGTATTCCGTTTCCACCTCCAGATGCTCCTGAAGAAATGCCAATACGGACTTATCCTGCGTTACGGGCACTTCGCTGCAAAAAAGCTCTTCCGCACCGAAGTCCCGGGTTACCCAAAGGGTTGCGCTGCCCATGGCATCTGATGGCAATTCGGCGGGGGGGCTGCAGCCAGCCGCGAGGAGCATAAGGC
Organism: uncultured Dethiobacter sp.; assembly: GCA_964487385.1. Lineage (GTDB taxonomy): Bacteria > Bacillota > Dethiobacteria > DTU022 > UBA8154 > DUNV01. The sequence goes on along the minus strand of CAZAQM010000108.1, from coordinate 5,856 downwards.
CAATTAACAAGCAAATAAGCCAAACCGGTCTGTTTATATCCATTTACCCTCCTGTAATACGAAGCTTTACCTTGCCCGGGATGTCCGGCGCAGTATAAAGTCCCCATGGGCCTGGCGCACCGCGGCAAAGAAAAACTGACAGCAACAAAGATATTTTACAGTATTGAGCCGGCTGTTCCGCCTTTCAACCGTCCACTATCAGTGATCAGCCAGGTAACAATGCAGTTCAGCACGTTTAGATTCCTTTTATCAGACGATGCAGCACTACAGCCGCCTCTGCCCGCGTCGTTGCCTCCAGCGGCCGAAAAGAGCCATCGGGAAAACCCTTGATGAGGCCGCTGCAAGCGGCTTTGGAGACGCTTTCCCGGGCCCAGGGCGCAATATCCCCGGTATCGGTGAATGAAACGCCGGTTCCTTCCGGCTCGGCAGCGGAAGGGCTGGCCCCGGAAAGCATGGCGGCCATCTGCTCACGGGTAATATATTTTTGCGGCAGGAAGATGTTTTCTGCAACACCTTTGACAATCCCTGCCTGCGCGGCCGCGCTTACTGCCGCAAAATACCAGGAGCTTTTGCTGACATCCGCAAAAGAAACATCCCCCTTTTCCCCTTCATCTGCAGCCAGCCCCAAAGTGCCCGCCAGCATAACGGTAAATTCAGCCCGGGTTACATCCCTGGAGGGTTCAAACTTGCCATCCCCCACCCCTTTGATAATGCCGAGCCCGGCTAGGCAATTGATCGCCCCATAGGCCCAGGGAAAGCCTTCCGGCGTGACATCTCTGAAAACAGGGAAAGGAACCCCGGGTTCCGCTGCTTCTTGCAGGGCCAGGACGACAAAGGGCGAGAAATGATGCAAAAAGGCGCCAACGCAGCCGCTGGTCAGATCCACCGCTGTGGGCAGGGCGTACCACTTTCCGCTTTTCTCATCCAGCCAGGCAAGCAAAAGTTCTGCCGGCGGGCACTCATCGGGTATGGAAAGGCGGACAGAAAAAAATACCGGTTTAGCAAATGCCGTGCCCTCCGGCCCCAGGCGGTATACGGGGGAAACAAATTTATGGTTCGGCGTCTCCGGCAAACCGCCCGGGGAAACCTCCTCCACTGTAAGCTCTGTACCCACGGCAAGGGATCCCTTCTCCACCTGCAGCAGAACCTCCCCGCAAGCATCGCTGATCATGATATCTTCGCCGGGATGGGCATTTTGGAAGATACTCACGATGTTTTCCTGCAGTTTATTTTGAAGGATCTCTTTTTCTTCCCTATCCATGGGCCGATCGCCGCCAATCACGATCGTCAGGTTGGAGGCTTCCTGCAAAAGCATTGGCCTGGCGCCATCCTTCAGCAATGCCAAAAGCTGCTTTTGGGCGGAAAAGGCGCTCTCTTTAAGCCTTTCCATCTCCCCGGGCGCAAGAGCCGCCACAGTTTTTGCGGGGTTCCCCCCGCCCGGCGCATCCCTGCCGGCATCAGCAGCCCAAAACCAGATAATCTGATCGCCGCTGCTGATGCTGCAGGATTTGGCCGGAACAGCGGGCACGATCCCGTTCACCTTATACTTCCACCCGGCCGAAGTAGCCAGGTCTTCCCTTTCCCCGGCCACTTCATAAACGTAAGCATCGTTTTCCCTGGCAGAAAAGGGAATGCCTGTCTCCCTCAAAGCCTCCAGGGCGTTGGCACGGTGGCCTGGCAGGATCACGTTTCCGGAGAAATACGCGGAGCTTTTTCCTATGATCCGGACGGAAACGGTGATCGATGAAGGCGACTGGCCGCCGGAGGACGAACCATCGTCGGCGGTTGCAGAGGTGTATGCAACAAATCTGCTAAAGTGGCTGGTCCAGATTGCCAGATCGGCCCCCGCGTCAATTTTGCCCGCCTCGCCGGGAGAAAGCTCTGCCGCCGCCGCGGCCAGGGAATCCTCGCTGAGCTTTTTTGTGATCTCCGTTACTGCAGCGCCATCCCCTGCAAAACCAGCCCGTTTGCCGGCCTGCCCCGGGATAGTCAGCCGCACCGGCCGGTCAAAATCCAGTTGGCCGCCCCAAAAACCCATTTCGAGCACCGCGCTCACCGTAGCACCGCTTACATTTACGCTGCTGTTAGCCAACAGTTCGGGCAGCCCGATACTGCCGTTCCAGCTGCCGGGGCCGCTTACCTTCGTGCCTTGGAAAACATCGAGCCTTGCCGTCCCCAGCGGTAGCGTTACCTCGACTTCCATGGAGGGCAGCGTTGCTGTTTTTTTATCCCCCTCAGTTGTAGTGGAAGTATTTAGCCTTGCTCCTGCAGCGCCCAGGGGAATGGTAATGCTTAATGGAAGATCGCCTACCTGGATGGCAGATTCCCCGATGGATAGATCCTCCCCAACCGCCACTAGCCCGGATATGACCGCGGCATTGGTGTTGGCGTTTTCCGCGCCCCACTCTCCAGGCAGGGAAAAGCCGCCATTGTTCTGCTGCCTGCTTTTCAGGAAGGCAAGTGAACCATCGATAACATCAGCAACGCCTGGCTCCCCCATGTAGTTTGAAAGAGCTATCAGGGACCAGCCCGTAAAGTCCAACTGGCTAAAGTCGCCAAAACTTCCATCCTGATTCTGTTGACTGGAGAGATAATTAATAGCCTTATCCCGGTTGGCTGCCGCTCCCCAGCTGCCTACCTCTTTTCCCAGATTTCTACCTGCATCCAGGGAGACGATGGCCCAGATATGCTTGCTAAGATCGCCGAATGAACCGTTTTCCCGCTGTTGGGCTGCCAGTTCCGCAAACAAGTTCCTGTTGCCCCAAATATTAGCAGGATCGGAGCCTACCGCGAGCAGCCTGAAAATATGGTGGATATGCTCATTGTCTGTTGTATCTGCCGCAAAACCGGGGTCAGTGCACCTCCAATTTTGGGAAGGCTGCCAGGGTGTACTGCTTAGATCCTCCCCTGCAGCCCATAGGGCCGCCAGGCCTTCCCAGTTGTCCGGGGAAACATAGTTTTCCCGGTACCATCCTACGGCCTTTGCGATTGCCCCGGCCAGTTTTTCTACTTGGGGATTAAAGTGCACGGCCCCGCCAACCATATGCCTGATCGAGCAGCCGTAAGACAGATCAGCCAGCGCTGCCAGCGACTGGGCCGTAGTGCCGTCCGCCACGCCTTCCATATCTTCCTGCCACCAAAAGCTGCCGTCCGCCTGCTGGAATTTGAGCAGCGCATCGAGCACCGTATGGCCGTTTTTCACCCAATTACCGGCAAGGGGATCTGTCGTTAAATTTTTTTTACCAACCTCCAGTGCAACTGTGGGCCACTGATACCGGCTGGATCTGCCGTTCCACTCGGCATAGGGGTAGAAGGCGCCTTCCTGTTTACAGATAAAAGACAGTTCGCCGCCGCTGCCCGTTTGGCCGATGGAAGTATCGACAGCCACAGGGTTTAAATCGCCGCCCAGCGCATCACTGATGAAAATATCCGCCCCTTCAATCATGGCAGAGCTGCCCTCACCATCAGTATATTGAACTGATACAGTTACAGTATCGCCTGCTTCAACCGCACTTTTATCGATGCCCAGGGCAAAGGTATAACGCTGGAGGCTGTAATTAACCAGGTGCAGGGCATCCCCATCGCAAAGAAAATAACTATCTGCACCGGACATCGGCGATGTCCCGTTGACATAATAGGACCAACTGCCCCTATTGTTATCGTCGCTGCCAATCTGATCGATAGCGATACCCCAGCCCCAATCCTTTATTTCCAAATTAATTCCCTGCGCATATGCATAGGCGGCTACGGCGCCCATGGCCGTACGTCGATCCAGGGTATGGCCGTCAGCTGTGATCTCCCCGGCCATGATCTCAAAATCATCTAGATTAAATATATCACCCTCCAGGCCGGTGGCACGCAGATTAATCGTAATGCGCGTTCCGGGATCGCTGCTCCCTGCCAGCGCGCCGGCAGGGGCAGCCAGTGATGCAACAAACATCAAACTTAGCAGCCAGATAAAACCGCATCTAAGGGCTCTTCCCTTCGTTCCGCGCCATGACATCAAAATAACCTCCCGTTTTTATTTGATTTAGGCTGCATAAACTCCATTTGCAAAGTGTTCGCTGGGGTCAGCAAAGAAAAAACCCGGCTACGGCCGGGGTCAGAGAGGTTTTTGTATTCTTGTCATAGATAGACACCACCTTCCCCTATCACCCGTAGGGTAGCAGCAACAAATAAGCAGGCAGGTCTACTGGCTCGGATTCTATCGCCATTTTCGCCTTCCCATCCATTGATGATCAACCGGACAGTGGCTAAATGAAAACGGCTCCTCCTTACAGTGGCGGGACCGCGCCGGTTTTTCACCGGCTTCCCTATTAACCCCGAGGGGGCCTGTTATTTATACTCTTTTAAGTTTTCTTAATTATACCACCTTTTGTTAGTGCCGGCAAGGCCATGCATAATATGTGATCAACTTGGTCCTGTTGGGTTTGATAACACCTGGAAAACAGGGCGGGGAAAGCATCCGCGCGGCCTCAAGAGCTGATTTTAAGCAATTTGGCGGCATTACCGCCTAATATTTTTTCTTTTGCCTCCCCGCCAAGGGGAAGATCCCGGATACATTTGATGTTGCCCGCCCAATCAACTATTCCCGGCCAGTCTGATCCAAAGATTACCTTATCGGCAATTTTTCCCAGTTTGGGAAAGTAGTCCAATAATTTTTTAGGAGGCAACCCCGCAACCTCCAGATAAACATTTTTATGGAGTTGGCTAAGAAAGAAGGCCCGATTGTACCAAAACCCCCTCCCGCCATGCACCAACACAATGCTTAGCTCCGGAAAATCCACGGCAATGTCATCAAAAAATAAGGGATCCCCATATTTTAACCTGGCACCTTTGAAAACAGATGATCCGGTATGGAACATTATGGGAATTTGTAACTTTTCCGCCTGGGCATAAAGGGGATATAAGCTATTGTCGTTGGGATAAAAATGCTGGTAGGTGGGATACATCTTCAGCCCTCTAAAACCCTTCTCTACCAGTTGTTCGAGTTCTGCACCCATATCCACAGAAAGATATGGATTAATGCTGGCAAAGGGGATCAAGGAAGATCGTCCGCGGCAAAAGTTTAGGATGTATTCATTTGTGCATATTCCCGTGGTTGCAGGAGATAACTCGGCTAGAATTACTGCATAATCAATGCCGCATTCCTGCATATACTCGCAAAACAGCCCGGGATCCTTATAAGGAGAAAATAATTCATTCCACTTGCTGCCATGAATGCTTTCAAACCATTCCACTACACTGCTGTTATACTTTTCGTAATAAACCGTATGCACATGAAAATCAACGACCGGAACAACCATAGTATAAATCTCCCCTGCAGAAAAAAAAGGGGAAATAATTTTCCCCGAAAATTTCTTTATTTTTTTGTTTATTTATTTTTTATGCCGGCAAAAATTCATAAGCTATCTTTTCCCCGTCGAGGGCAAGGGTGGCAACCTTGACGGCCATCCCTACTTTAACGTCGCCTTCGGCAACCTTCTTGTTCATACGCCCAAAAACTTTAATTCCATCAAAGTCTGCCAGCGTCAAAATGTAAGGCACATCATTTTCAAAACCTGTGGGGGCATAGTTCACCTTGGTAAAGCTGTCTACCTTGCCCTGCCCCTTAATCTCCAACCATTCCATGTCGCTGATCATGCACCAGGAACAATCCGCTCGGGGCGGGAAAAAAACTCGCCCGCAGGAGTTGCATTTTGTCGCTCTGACCTCACCCTTTTCCAGGTAATCAACAAACTGCGATGCCCGGGTCTGAGATGTAAAACTGACTGTTCCAAATTTTTCAAATCCCATTATTTTTACCTCCCCAGTATGGTCACATTGCCGTAAATGCCAACCCCACCAATATTGTGG
>CAZAQM010000107.1:0-7032 GCA_964487385.1 uncultured Dethiobacter sp. | reverse complement strand
TTAAGAAAGGAATGGTAAAAAACGATCCGCTTAAAATGCAAAAATACACATGGGATGAATGGGAAATTCCAACATATCACGAAAGGTTAAAAACATCGTATTATATATTGAAAGATGCCTTGGGAAATTTGGAGGAAAAATAGGGTGAAAATAATGTCTCAAACGGACATTCGCCTGGCAATGGAAGCATAGATGTAAACGCTCTTAGTGATCATATTTCATGTTTTGTAAAAATTTACATTTCCCAGTATAGCAGTAAATAGTGAAAACTGGGCCATCAGGGCTATTTAATCAAGCGTTGGCCCGAAAACCTTGATTCAAGCTTGTTTTCAGGAAACACCGCATGAAAATAATGATACCCGCCCATGACGCCATCGAGCCTTTTGTAGACCCAGCCGCCGCCCCGTTTATCTTTTAAAATTTTCAAATTGGAAAAGAAATTCTGCACCCCTGCCCGGTTCGCTCTTAACCTTTGCCTCTGCTCCATGCCTGTCGGCAATCTGTTTGGCAATGGCCAGGCCGAGGCCGGTACCACTTTTGTTTTCCTCCGAGCGTTGCTTGTGAAAACGCTCAAAAATATAGGGCAACTCCGCGGCTGCGATGCCGGGGCCCTCGTCCCGAATGCGCAGCAGCGCTGATCCTCCCGCCGTGTGTTTCACTTCCAAATGTACTGTCGTGTTTTCCGGTGAAAATTTAATGGCATTATCCAAAACAATTATGAGCATCTGCCTCAGTCTGCTGTAATCGCCGTTCAAAGCGTAATCCCCACCCTCGGCATCCAGTCTGAGCATGATTTTCTTCGGCCCGGCCAGGCGTTCCATGCCCCTCAGGGCATCTGCGGCGATCTCTTTGAGATCGACCCTTTGCATTTCCATGGCAAAATTAGGATTTTGCAGGCGGGCCAGATCGAGCAGATCGGAGATAAGCCGTTCCAGGTAAATGCTTTCCGCCAGCATCTGCCGATGATATTCATCCACCATACCTGGCTTGGAAACCACACCATCGCCTAGTGCCTCCAGGGAACCGCGGATGACGGTGACGGGCGTGCGCAGCTCGTGGGAAATATTGGCCACAAAATCACGCCGCAGCTTTTCCAGCTTGGCACTCTCCCTGGCAGATGCCCCCAGTTTCATAGCCATATCATCCAGGGCAACGGCCAGTTCCCCGATTTCATCATCCTGCGCGACATCCGTTCTGGCCGCATAATTGCCCCCGCTTATTTTCAATGCGGCAGTCTTCATCCTGCCTAGTGGTTTTGTAAAATGCCCGGCCAGCACATTGGCCACAAAAAATGAAACGATGATGGCCACCCCTATGCTCAGCAACAAGATGATAAGACCATTTTTTGTTGTTTCCCAAATGTTTTCCAGCCGCTCGTGCAAAAGAACGGCACCGATTACCTCGCCGCCGGGCAGTATCATGGGCGTAGCCACCGTGATGGAAGGGGTGCCGATGAAAGCCCCGAAATTCTCACTAAACGTGGTTCTCCCCCCCAATGCCTCGGCGATGACATCCTCCGCCCCCGGCGGCAAATCCTTATAAGCAAGGACCGTTTGGCCATGACCCCGCACGATCTGTTCAAGATGGCGATCGACGATCCAAACATCGGTCCCGGCTAGATCATCAATAAACCTCAGATAAGCGCCAAAACCCATGCCCTGTTCCATCATGCCATGCCCGCCCCGGCCATGGCCAAGTCCTGCCTCCTCCGGCAAAATCCCTGTCAGTGTACCGGCAATGCGCAGAGCACGGCTTTCCAGCCCGGCCTTATGTGCATCCATGTTATGATGGGAAAAGAGTGAGAAAAATATGAAACCGATGATGAGGGAGAAAATGAGCAGCGATCCGGAAAAATATAAAAGCAGTCGAAAACGAATTTTGTTTTTCATGACGATACCTCGAACTTATATCCCACACCCCAGACGGTTTTTATCTTCCACCCATCGTGGGGGACTTTGTCCAGCTTGGCACGCAGCCTTTTGATGTGGGAATCCACTGTGCGTGCATCACCATAATAATCAATGCCCCAAAGACTATCCAGCAGGTTGTCACGGGTAAATACCTTATCCTTATTCGTGCCCAGCGTCCATAATATTTCTGTTTCCTTTTTCGTCAGGGGAATACGCACCCCGCCAATTTCCGTGATGTATTCATCGAGGTTGATCATCAGGCTTTTATAAGTAAAAACCTGGGCTTTGGCATCATCCTCCCGTGCAATGCGGCGCAGGATGGCACGCACCCGGGCCATAACCTCGCCCGGCGAAAAAGGTTTGACGATATAATCATCTGCTCCGATATCGAGGCCCATGATGCGCTCGAAGTCTTCACCCCGGGCTGTGATCATAATAATGGGCACATTGCTTTGCCGCCTAATTTCCCGGCAAACTTCAAAGCCATCCAGGCCGGGCATCATCACATCGAGAAGGATCATATCAAAATCGGCTGCGTGGGCGTTGGCAAGAGCGCTATTTCCGTCAAAGGCCACTGTAACTTCGAAACCTTCTTTTTTGGCGTATTCCTTCAGAATGGAAACGATCTGCCGGTTATCATCAGCGATCAGCATCCTGGGCATAAAGGCAAATCACGGCCCCTTTCTCCGCTCTGTTTTAACGGGAAAATATATTTTTCCCCCGGCCTTTACCGTTATAGTTTATAATTATTGTAATAATTGTTTATTGCAGTCAATAGTTATCTTACCACTTAAAAAGAAATAAAAAAACACACTTTTGCCATAACCGAGTCCTATGATCAAGCTGCAGCAAAAAAAATAAAACAAGGAGGTCCAATGATGAAAATCATGAAGAGGCAATTTGTTATCATCGGGATTGTGGTTTTAGTCCTGGTTGCCGGGGCAGTTGCGGCTTTTGCGGCTTCGCAGTATTCGACGCCGGCCGAAGCAGTTGCCGGGCTGACCGGGCGCGATCTTCAGTCTGTCATCGATGAACATGCGGAGACAGGCAAAACTTATGGGACCATCGCCAGTGAAGCGGGTGTGCTTGATGATTTCAGGGCAGAGATGCTGGTGATGAAAAAGGATGCCCTTGCTGCACGCGTCGCTGATGGTAGGCTTACACAGGGACAGGCTGATGCCATCATGGCCAATATTGAATCCAGACAGGCAACTTGCGATGGCAGCAGGGCGGTCTCTGGGCTGCACGGTACCGGATGCGGGGCAGGCGCCGGGTTTGGCCTGGGTCAGGGTCACAAACAAAGCCAGGGCAATCATGGCAGCGCACAAGGCAGCGGCCTGGGCCGGGGAAATGGCGGAAATGGCCATGGCATGGGCAGGGGTCAACACCATGGTTCATGCATTAATTAGTCATGCAGAGCAAAGCCCAACCCTGTAATACTATGACGTTTACCCGAATATTTGCAAATGAGTTTTCAAACAGCCTGTCATTTCTATGACAGGCTGTTTGGCCTAATCCTTCCAGAACCGTTACAAAGGTTAATACCCCATTTCTCTCAGTATCCCCGACAAGGTGGCAAGACGTTCCCCGATAAGCTCACCATCATTGCTGAGAACTTGGCTGAAGAGTTGAATATCCTCATCAATCTTTTCGTTATCTGTACAGACAGCCACAGTCATCGCATCCCCCTGCAAGCCAACCCGATCAATAAGAGGATTTTCCGTTTTATATAACTTTTCATAACGATAGGCCTCCCGGAAATGCAAGGCTGTTCTGCAAACCAGAATGGCAAGATCCAGAACGCGATGCAAAGGAAGCTCCTCTGATTGCCTTGACCATTTTTGTCCGGTGTATCTCCATACTTTTGCCGAAATATCCACCTTTCCCCTGTCATTCCATTGGGCCAGCCCCAGGGAAAGTCCTTTGGCATCAGAATTGTAGGCGTACCTCCCATCAACATTTTCATAGTTTTCCGACACAATTACAGGTTTATGCTTTAAGGTCGTCGGGATTTTCATTTTTTTGCCACCTCCCTAATTACTTGTTTACTTGTCAACTAACATAGTAAACAAGTAATATTATAAGCGGGATTAAGTGTTATGTCAATATGGACGACGACTCAATGTAGTTATTCTGTGATAATGTCATGTTGAATTTATTCTGGAGCCCATCGTTTCCATTTATGCAAAAACGTTGTTCGAACCAGCCAAAGTCACCGTCCCCGCGGTTGGTCCCTATCTTTTGAGGACAGTAATTACTGCTTGGGGGCCGGCACATACACCTTGAACAAATCCGGCCTTGGCTCCGGCAACCTGCCTTGAATCCGCCTCTTCCCTTAACTGCAGAAAAATTTCGGCGATCTGGGCCAGGCCCGTAGCCGCTGTGGGATGCCCCCTGCCCATTATCCCGCCGTCTGTATTGGCCGGCAACTTTCCATCTAACTCAAAATACCCGTCCCTTAACAAGCCGGGAGCTTCACCCCGCTCACAGAAACCGCACTTTTCCACATTCCAGAGAAACGCAGGCGAAAAAGGATCGTGTATCTGAAGCACATCAATGTCTTCCGGGCCACAGCCCGCACTTTCCCAGGCCTGACTGGCAGCGAGCTCAACACAATCAGGGTGCACAACCCTTGTTGGTACGCTCACGCTGCCGCCGGGAGGGGCCGTCCCATATGTGGCGCTGGCCTGGACGACAGATGCTATCGTTACAGCCTTGTCCCTTGCTTTGAGCCTATCCTTGCTGCAGACAATAACCGCCGCGGCACCATCGGCATTGGCACAGCACATCAGGAGATTTAGGGGAGAAGAAATCAGGCGGGAGCCCAGTACCTCCTCCAGAGCAACTTCTTGCTGAAACATTGCCTTCCGGTTATATTTTGCATTTTTTCGCTCCATTACGGAAACACGGGCAAAGTCTTCTGCTGTAGCTCCGTATTCCTCCATATATCTTACAGCTTTGCAGGCATACTCTGCCGGCAAAACATCGAGCCCCATCATCCTCATCCATACCGGCATAGCCTGATTATCCAGCAAACCGGGAGGAAGTTTTTCGGCGCCAACCACCAATGCCACATCATGAACCCCAAGAGCTACCCTTGTATATGCCAATCTGAAAGCTGCTTCCGCACTATGGCCGGAAAAAACGTTAGCTATGGGTATCCCGGTCAGACCCACCCTTTCCACACACTGGTGGGTACCCCCCAATCCGCCATAGTAAGTTCCCCCGAACGCGGCCCCTATGTCCCCCCACTCCATCCCTGCATATTGTAAGGCCCTGGAAATAGCCTCTCCGCCCAACTGGGGATATAGCTTTCTGGGCCGCCCCTTTCTTCCGTCATACCTGCCAAATTTAACCAAACCCACTCCGGCTATGGCCACATCTCTCACATGACTGCCCCCATTTCTACCAGGTATTCATAATTCATTTATTTTTAGCAATTTCATTCAGGAGAGCTACCTTTTCAGCACATGGCATAAAGCATTCGGCCCGCCGCCGGCGCAATGGTTAAAGGCAATCCTGGCACCGGGTACTTGTCTAGGGCCTGCTTCTCCCCGCAGCTGGAAAAACAGCTCGGCTATCTGAGCCAAACCTGTTGCCCCTGTGGGGTGCCCCCGGCCCATCAGCCCTCCATCTGTATTGGCCGGCATTTTTCCATCGATTTCGAAATATCCTTCCCTTAACAGTTTTGGCGCCTCCCCGGGTTGGCAGAAACCGCAATCCTCCACGTCCCATAAAAATGCCGGTGAAAAGGAATCATAGACCTGAATTACGTCCATATCTTCCGGGCCATAACCTGACATTTCCCAGACCTGCTTGCAGGCCATTTCCGTAGGGTTAGGGTTGGTTTTCTCCTTAATATGGAAGCCCAAATTGTTGTAACCATAGGTTGCCGTACTATGCGCTGCGGCTGCTATTTTAACGGCCCCGGCCCTAGATTTCAGCTTGTCCATACTGCAAACAACAGCGGCCGAGGCCCCGTCTGCATTGGCGCAAGCCATCAGAAAACGTATAGGCAGAGCAATCATGCGGGAGTCTAAAATTTCTTCTACAGACAATTGCGGAGCTTTATACCAGAAAGCATGGGGACTGATGGATGCATTTTTACGCTCCATGGCGGCTACACGGGCAAAATCTTCTTCTGTGGCACCTGTCTCCTCCATATATCTTCTTACTCCAATGGCATAGACCCCGGGCAGGTTAAATCCCATCATTAACATCCACACCGGAGCCAGCGTATCCGCGATGAGCCCCGGGGGTATTTTTTCAGCACCAAAGGCCAGGACTACATCGTACAAACCATTGGCCACGTCATGGTAAGCCTGTTTCAGCGCCTGTTGGGAAGAAGAGCAGGCCCCTTCCAAGGTGGTTATGGGTATACCGGTCATACCAAGCCGGGAAGTACACTGGTTGGGTACGCCGAGGCCCCCAAACATACTCGCCCCATAGGCTGCCTGTATCTCTTTCCATTGCATACCGGCATATTTTAAAGCCCCGGTTATGGCCTCTTCCCCAAGTTCATAAATTTCTTTATAAGGTCTCCCCTTTAGTCCATCATAGCGATCAAATTTAACCAAACTCATACCGGCAATAGCTACTTCGCGCACTTTTTTCCATTTCTCCTTTCCCCCCCTACCCGTGCAGAGGAATAAAGCAATACCCCAATATTTCGTTGCCCTTGGCGTCCTTTTGCATCACATCAATTTTCAGTTCCACTTCCTGCCCGACTTGTAAAGTTCCAACTTCTGCATCGAGTATGCGGGTCCATATTTTAACTCCTTCCGGCAGCTCTACATATCCAAGATGAAAGGGAACCGGTCCTTTATACCACTGGGGGGGAGGGAGCATAACGGTGGTATAGCTCCATATCTTTCCATTGGCACTGAGTTTTATTTCCTCCATTTCCTGGTTCTGACAGTTAACACAGACGGGGGTTACAGGAAAAAACACCTCTCCGCATTGGGAACACCGGCTTCCGATCAATTGCAATTTTTCACCGGGCAGCAATGGTCTGCTCCACAAACCGTCCCTACAGGGAATTTGCTTTTCTTCCATAGATGTTTAATTCCTCCTAAATTCTTTTTTCTCTGCGAAGGTAATGGAAAAGCAGAGCGGCTTCACT
>CAZAQM010000106.1:0-7513 GCA_964487385.1 uncultured Dethiobacter sp. | reverse complement strand
AATTATGCAGGTTATTTTTTGGGAAAGCAGGACTTATAAAAAAAATGGATTTACTGGCCAAATTCTCCCGCTACTATAAACCTTATCGCTTTCTTTTTTATACGGATATGCTCTGTGCCATGATCGTCTCCGCTGTGGACCTTTCCTTCCCCCAGATCCTTAATTATCTGAGCAAAAACCTCTTTACCCAGGGCAAACAGATCATCATGCAATCCATCGGCTATGCCGGGCTCTTTTTGCTGGCCCTTTATATACTCAGATATTTTTGCCAGTATTTTATTACCTACTGGGGGCATATCATGGGCGCCAGAATGGAAACCGATATGCGCAAGGATCTCTTTAGCCATTTCCAAAGGCTCTCTTTTTCCTATTATGACAAAAACAACACGGGGGAAATGATGTCCAGGCTGGTCAACGATCTTTTCGATATCTCCGAGCTGGCCCATCACGGCCCGGAAAACCTCTTTATTTCAGCCTTAAAAATAATCGGCTCTTTTACCCTGCTCATGCTGCTCAATGTCAGGATGACCCTGCTACTACTCGCCGTGACGATCATCATGGTCATCTTCAGCATCCACCGGAACTTAAGGATGGAGGCTGTTTTTTTGGATAACCGGGCTAAGATTGCCGGGATCAACTCCAACCTGCAAGACAGCCTGGCCGGCATCCGCACCGTTAAGTCTTTTGGCAATGAAAAGACGGAAAAAAGAAAATTTCGGAAGAGCAACGAGGCTTTTTTAGCCTCCAAATCGGAAAGCTATAAAATGATGGGCGGCTACCATGCCTGGAACTCCTTCTTTACCGGGCTTTTATATATCGTCGTCATCGTTTCCGGCGGGGTAGCCATCGCCGGCGGCACCCTAAGGATTACCGAACTGGCCATTTATCTTCTCTATATCAATATCTACATCCAGCCCTTGGAAGTCCTCATCAATTTTACCGAACAATTTCAAAAGGGCTTTGCCGGCTTTAAACGCTTTGCGGATATCCTCGATACGGCGCCCGACGTGATGAACAAGCCGGGAGCTTTGCCCCTGGGCAGCATCTCGGGCGAGATAGAATACAATAACGTTTCCTTCAGCTACAACAGCGGTGAAGAAGAGGTGCTGAAAGATATCAGCCTGAAAATTCCTGCCGGCAAAAAGGTGGCCCTCGTCGGTCCCTCCGGCGGCGGGAAGACAACCCTCTGCTCCCTGCTTCCCCGCTTCTATGATGTCACGGCGGGCTCCATCACTATCGATGGGAAGGATATCCGGGATGTAACCCTGGAATCGCTGCGAAACACCATCGGCATCGTCCAGCAGGATGTCTATATGTTCAGCGGAACGATCAAGCAAAATATTGCCTACGGCAGGGTGGGGGCAACCGATGAGGAGATCGTGGAGGCAGCCCGCAACGCCAATATACACGACTTTGCCATGTCCCTGGAACGGGGTTATGACACACACCTTGGGGAACGGGGCGTCCGCCTTTCCGGCGGCCAAAAACAGAGGCTCTCCATTGCCCGGGTCTTTTTAAAAAACCCCCCCATTTTGATACTGGACGAGGCCACCTCGGCCCTGGACAACGAAAATGAAAGGTATATCCAGCAATCCCTGGAGAAACTTTCCTCGGATCGGACCACAATCATCATCGCCCACCGGCTCAGCACGATTAAAAATGCCGATGAAATCATTGTTATGACCGATGAGGGCATTCAGGAAAGAGGTAGCCACCAGGAGCTGATAGACAAAAAAGGGCTTTATGCTTATTATTATGATCTGCAGTTTGAAGGGCTGGAGTGATGTATAGGAATGGGTTAGCCAGTTAACCGCCCGCCTGGGGATGGGAGCCCCGTCTGCCCGGGGCATGGGATGGGAGCCCCGTCTGCCCGGGGCATGGGATGGGAGCTGGAGCCCCACCGCCGTCACCTCGGGCCGGGGGGTTGGAGCCCCGCCGCTGTCAGCCCATCCCGGGAAAGCCCTGCTGCCGCAAGGCCTCATAGAGAACCAGGGCCACGCTGTTGGACAGATTGAGAGAACGGGGAATACCCCGAGTCATGGGGATGCGCAGGCTGCGCTCGGGCCGCTTTTCCAGCAGTTCTGCCGGAAGGCCGGCGGTTTCCTTGCCGAAAACAAGAAAATCGTCGAAACCATATTGTATCTCCGTATAAATTTTCCCCCTGGCCCTCGTGGAAAAAAAATAAAAAGTACTTTGCGGGTAGGCCTGCTCCATCTCCCAAAAATCAGCATGGCAACTCAGCCTGAGATGCGGCCAGTAATCCAAACCGGCCCGGCGCAGGTAGCGATCCTCCAGGGAAAAACCCAGCCTGCCCACCAGATGCAGAGCCGAGCTGGTCATCACGCAGGTCCGGGCAATATTTCCTGTATTCTGTGGTATCTCCGGTTCGACCAGTACTATATGCATAGAAACTTTTTTTACTCCTTGCCCTGGGCAGGCTCCCCGGGGAGAGAATTCTCGCTGCCGGGAGCTTCGGCCCTTTCCTGTTCCTTGCCCTTTTTGGCGATCAGCTCATTATATGCTTCCAGCTTTTGCCGAACCTGATAATTGATGGTGCCTTCGGGGTAGCGCCCATCCTCTCCCGGCGCCCCGGCCGGCGCCCCGGTCAGTATCTCCAGGCCCTCATCGATAGTGCTGACGGCATAAATATGAAACTTGCCTCCCTCGATGGCGGCAACCACTTCTTCCTCCAGCATAAGGTTGACAACATTCTGCTGCGGGATCATGACCCCCTGTTCCCCGGTAAGACCCTTCAGTTTGCAGGCGGCAAAGAATCCTTCGATCTTCCCCGTTATACCTCCGACGGGCTGGATCTCCCCTTTCTGATTGACCGATCCCGTCACGGCAATGTTTTGTTTGAGGGGAACCCCAGACAGGCTGGAAAGCAGGGCATACAGCTCGGTGCTGGAAGCACTGTCCCCATCGACACCATCATAGGACTGTTCAAAACAGATATTGGCCGTCAGGGTCAGGGGCGTCTCCCGGGCGTACTTCTGCCCCAGATAGCCGCTGAGAATGAGCACGCCCTTATCGTGGATGCGCCCGCTCATCTTGCTCTCCCTCTCAATGTTGACGATCCCCCTGCGCCCCAAAAAAGTGGTTACGGTAATGCGCGAGGGTTTGCCAAAGTAATAATCCCCCAGATCGAGTATGGCCAACCCGTTTACCTGGCCTTCTTTTTCCCCCTCCAGATCGAGGAGAATTTTCCCTTCGGCAATCATTTCCTGCAGCTTTTTCTCATATTTATCGGAGCGGGAAATTTTTTCCCTGATAGCTTTTTCAACCTGCCGGCCCGAAACGATATCGTGGCCGGCAATCGCCGCCCAGGTATCCGCCTCATAAAGGATCTCCACGATATCGTTAAAACAAGTCGTCAGCTTCCCCTGGTGCTCGGCCAGGCGGGAACTGTACTCCACAACCCTGGCCACTCCGGAACGATCGAAGTGTTTAAGATCCTCCCTCTGGCAATGGGCGGAGATAAAGCCGGCCATGTGCCGGATATTTTCCGGGGTTCGATCCATCTCCATCTCGAAATCGACCTTTAGTTTGAACAGTTTGCGAAAATCTTCATCATGCCGGTAAAGGAGGTGATAGAGATAGGGGTTGCCGATGAGGATGACTTTGACATCGAGCGGTATGGGCTTTGGCTTCAAGGAGGCCATGGGCAGGATGGCGTACTGCTCCCCGATGGATTCGATGCGGATCTCCTTGTTGGTCAGAACCCTCTTGAGCACCTCCCAGGATTGCAGGTTGAGCAACACATCCTTGGCCTGCAGAATGAGATAACCCCCGTTGGCCTTATGCAGGGCCCCCCCTTTGATCATGGTAAAATCAGTCGTCATCGTCCCCAAATGGTTTTCATATTCTATCCGGCCGATCAGGTTGTAATACGTGGGGTTGGTTTCCACCACCACCGGGGCCCCTTTGGTTTCCTTATTGTCTATAACCAAGTTGACAAAATATTTCCTGGCCGCCGCCTCCTGGCCGGAACGTTTCAACCAGGGAAAAGGAAGCTGTTTTTCATCGTCATCATCCTTAAAATCGCCCAGATTCGCCAGCACATCTTCCTGCAGCGCCCCCAGGTACTGCACTACCATGGGGTAA
Source organism: uncultured Dethiobacter sp. (assembly GCA_964487385.1). GTDB lineage: Bacteria > Bacillota > Dethiobacteria > DTU022 > UBA8154 > DUNV01. The sequence goes on along the minus strand of CAZAQM010000106.1, from coordinate 3,409 downwards.
TCCTCATACTTTTCCTTGAGATCATCGATGAGATAATTCACAGCAAAATGGCCTGTTTTATATTCCAGCTCCCTGAACTTATTTTTTAATTTCTTTTCTTCGTTCTGAATGCGGCGGATGATCTCCATGGCCTTGAGCTGAACTTCGGTGGATTGTTTTTCCATCTCCTCTTTCTCTTCTTTACCCAGTTGGTTAAACACTTCCTCGCTGAGCTCTTTCCCCTCACGGGCAGGAACGCTTAGAAATCCACCCCCGCTGCGCTTGATGATAAACCCTTTTTCCATGGCGGCGTTGTTGAGCTCATCCATCAGGGATGAACGAATTTCCTGGAAGTTTTTGAGAATGGACCCTTTCTGGCGTTCATAATCATCCGTATTAAATGCTTTGGGTATGGATTCATTAAATTCTTCCAGGAGGTTGGCGATATCCCGGGCAAAAAGGCTGCCCAGGCCGGCCGGCAGATGAACGACGATTGGTGCATCGGGGTTTTTAAAATTGTTGAGGTAGCACCAGTCATCGGGAATAAGCTGTTTTTCCGCCACCTCCCTGGTGCTGGATCTGGCATAGCTGCTCTTGCCCGTTCCCGTCAGCCCGGTAATGAAAATATTATAGCCATGTCTTTTAATTTTCAGGCCAAACTCCATGGCTTTTACCGCTCTTTCCTGTCCGATGATGCTTTCCTCCGAAGAAATATCCCTTGTCGTCTCAAAGTGAAAGAGATCGGTATCGCATTTTTTGAAAACCATTTCGGCTTGCAGTCGTTTTTCCGCGAGCATGGATTCTACCCCCTTTGATTTCGCTGCCGTGTTATAACCGCACTGGCACTACACTAATATATTTTTAAATATTATAATAAGTTTCGTCCCCAAAGCAAATTATCCTTGCCGTGGAGAAAATTTTGCAAACCTCGCTTTTCGGATCAAATTAAATTTTGGGAACAATGAGGCAAAAAAACGCACTCATGGCAAAGAGGCTTCTTGGCCCGGCAAATTTTTCGGCCATGAGCTATGAGGCGGCGATGTGTCACTGCCCAGAGATCCTGCGGAAACAGCAGGCAAAGGTCCTCCTCCACAATGAAGGGGCTAGCCCCATCCGTCAGGCCCATCCTGCGGCTCACCCGCGCCACATGGGTATCCACGGCCAGAGCCGGCACATCAAACGCCGTGCTGAGAATGACGCCAGCCGATTTGCGGCCGATGCCGGGGAGGCTTTCCAGCTCCTCCCGCGTCGCGGGAACATCCCCATCATATTTTTCCAAAAGCGCCAGACTGGTTTCGAAAAGATGGCGGCTTTTCCGCCGAAAAAGGCCCAGGCTCTTGATCTGTTCCTCCAGCTCTGATGGCCCCATCTCCACAATATCCTCCGGTCCCTTTACCCGCTGAAAAAGCTTTTCCGTAACGCTGTTCACCTGCCGGTCCGTGGTCTGGGCAGAGAGAATTACCGCCACCAGGAGCTGAAAAGGATTTGTATGATGCAACGCTGTCTTTACATGGGGATATTCCTCGGCCAGAAGTCGTAAAATTTCTTTGATACGGCTGTTCAGTTGCTTTACCCCTCTCCCTTTGTTTATTTTGCGTAATTCCTGCGCCCTTCCTCATAGAGATCCCTGCCGTAGATATCGTTAATAACCATGGCAGGAAAGTTCTCCACCGTTAAGCGATATATGGCCTCCGGCCCCAGTTCGGGATAAGCGGCGATCTCCGCGGCAAGGATCCTTTTCGCCAGGAGTGCGCCGGCCCCTCCCGTGGCGGCCAGGTAGACCCCTTTAAATTTTTGCAGGGCCAGGCGAACCTCCGGGCTGCGGCCTCCCTTGCCGATCAAAGCCCTGACCCCGTATTGCAAAAGGGCGGGAGTAAAGGGATCCATCCTGCCGCTCGTCGTCGGCCCGGCAGAACCGATGGCCTGCCCGGGTTTCGCCGGGGCAGGGCCCACATAGTAAAGGATTTGTGCCGTAAGATCCACGGGCAGTTCCAGCCCCCTTTGCAGGAGCTCCGCCAGCCGCTTATGTACTGCATCCCTGGCGGTAAAAATCGCCCCGGAAACAAGAACCGCATCGCCAGCCCTAAGCTGCTCCACGCACCTGTCATCCAGGGGCGCCTGCAGGCGTTTCACCTCCATAGAAAACCCCACCCCTTCACTGCTTATAAAAGCTGCCATTCCAGGCCATCGCTATGCCCAATGCTGCCGGGACAACAGATTGGCCCCGGCAAAAACCATGTCCTGCCTTTAGTTTATCTCCTTACCCTTACGACGAGAGCCCTATTGGCTTTTTGCAGCTCCCCGCTGGCTATCCTCACCAGGGAATGGTCTGAGCCGCCGCCGGTATAGATAATCTCTTTTTCCAGAACTTTGGGATCCAAAAGAAAGGTGGCCTCAAAGCCAAAAGAGGGAACGCCGCCGGCAGGAAAACCTGTCTTTTGCAAAACCTCATCCTCACCGGCAATCCTCGGCTTGGCGATCTGCAAAGCCTTTCCCACCCGGGAGGTGCTGGCCCTGTCTTCGCCTTTGACGATGGCGACGATTATTTGATCATGATCATCGATCATACAGATATTTTTGACGAGATCCTCGGGGGAGGCCCCCACGGCATCTGCCGCTTCCTTGACAGTATGGCAGGACTGGGCAAAGATCAGCTGTTCTGCCGCCAACCCATGATCGACGATATATTGTTTAAGTTTTTCCTCATACTGTTTCATAATCCGCCTCCGTAAGCAAATTTCGTTTTATATCCCTAAAGCACCGTCTCAGCCTTACGTGACGCATGGCAGTTCATATTTACTGCCGCGGGCAAGCTGGCGATATGGCAGGGCGCCGTTTCCAGATGAACTGCCAGCGCCGTAAACCTGCCGCCAAAACCTTGGGGGCCGATCCCGCTTTTGTTGATTTCCTCCAGCAGCACCCGCTCCAGTTTGGCATAAAATGGTTTTGGGTGGGGCTTCCCCAGGGGCCTGAGCAGGGCTCTTTTCGCCAGCAAAGCCGCCCTTTCAAAATTGCCCCCCAGGCCGACCCCCACCACGACAGGAGGGCAGGGGTTGGCTCCCGCCTTGTTGACGGTCTCCCTCACAAAATCGATAAGGCCGCCCATCCCCTCAGCGGGGGTAAGCATCCTTACGGCGCTCATATTTTCGCTGCCGCCGCCTTTCGGAGCCAGGACAAGCTTCACTTTATCTCCCGGAACCAGGCGCAGGTGAACGATTGCCGGCGTATTATCCTTCGTATTGGCCCTTTCTTCCAAGGGATCGCCAACGATGGAACAACGCAGATACCCCTGCCGGTAGCCCTGCCGCACGCCTTCATCCACAGCCTGGTTAAAATCACCCCCCGTGAGCAAAACATCCTGTCCCAGGTCAACAAAAAGGACGGCGCTGCCGGTGTCCTGGCAAAGGGGCATCCTCTCCTCCCGAGCCAG
>CAZAQM010000105.1:0-7516 GCA_964487385.1 uncultured Dethiobacter sp. | reverse complement strand
TTTCTATGTATTTCCAACCTGCCCAAGGGGCTAGGAACAGGTCCTGGCCACAAAATTAGGTTTCAGATCCAAACGATGGGTTGCTTTTACAAAGCGCACTGTTCCGGTAACTCCCCGCATAACCACCGATTCCGTCGTGGCCAGGCTGCCGGCATACCTCACGCCTTGTAAAAAATCCCCATCTGTAATCCCCGTTGCCGCAAAAATGACATCGTCCCCTTTGACCATATCGTCCATCAGCAATAGATGTGCGGGATCCTTCAGGCCCATTTTGATAATGCGTTCCCTTTTTCTTTCATCATCGGCTACCAGCCTGCCCTGTATTTCCCCCCCCAGGCATTTCAGGGCAGCTGCCGCCAGGACCCCTTCGGGGGCACCTCCGGCGCCAAAAAGAATATCCACTCCGGTCCCCTCCACCGCCGTGGCGATAGCTGCAGATACATCCCCGTCAGAAATTAACCTTACCCTTGTTCCCAGACGGCGCAGCTCGTCGATAATCCCCTCGTGACGTTGGCGATCGAGGATGATGGCCACCAGGTCCTCGATCCTTTTGCCGAGGGCCTCTGCCACAGTGCCCACGTTTTCCTCCACCGAGGCGTCCAGCTTGATACACCCCCTGGCCCTGGGGCCTACAGCAATCTTGTCCATATAAATATCCGGGGCATGCAAAAGACAATCACGGGGGGCTACAGCCAACACGGAAATAGCGTTATGGAGCCCTTTGGCCACCAAGTTTGTTCCCTCCAAAGGATCTACGGCCACATCTACCTGGGGGGGTGTCCCCGCTCCGACTTTTTCGCCGATGTAAAGCATCGGGGCTTCATCCATTTCACCCTCGCCGATGACCACGACACCGTCGATGTACACTGTGTCGAAAGCCTTGCGCATTGCTTCCGTCGCAGCTCCATCCGCAGCGATTTTGTCCCCCCGTCCCATCAACCTTCCCGTAGCAAGGGCAGCTGCTTCAGTAACACGTACAAACTCCAATGCCAGCTCCCGTTCCATAACCATTCCTCTCCTTTTTTTAATAATCGGGGAAATATTTTTATATCTTTTCCTCCCGGCGGGTTTTTCCCCAATCCGCCAGGAAACGTTCTATTCCTAAGTCAGTAAGAGGATGCCGGGACATTTGGCGCAGAACTGAAAAGGGAACAGTAGCGATATGTGCACCGGCAGCGGCAACCTGTTCCACATGCAGGGGATGGCGAATACTCGCCGCAATAACCGAGGTGTCGAGCTTATGGCAGGTAAATATATTCATAATATTTTTGACCAGGGCGGCCCCATCCCAGCCGATATCATCGATACGGCCAATAAAGGGGCTGACATAGGCCGCTCCGGCCCGGGAGGCCAGAAGGGCCTGGTTGGCGGAAAAAACCAGCGTTACATTGCAGGGGACTTTTTTCCCCTCGGAGGAAAGGCGGTGGACAGCTTTCAGCCCTTCAGCCCCCATAGGAATTTTTATGACGATATTGTCTGCCAGGGAGGCCAGCCGCCGGGCTTCCTCCACCATCCCGCCGGAATCGACACTTAATACCTCCACGCTCACCGGATGCCCCTCCACGGCCAGGCAGATCTTTTTCACCAGTTCCTCGAAAGGGCCTGCCTCCCTGGAGACGAGCGATGGATTAGTTGTTACCCCACTGATAACTCCCCACGAAAACGCTTCTTCGATCTCCTGAAAATTTGCTGAATCCAGAAAAAACTTCATAGCATTTCCACTCCCCCCAATTTAGTAATAATAACTTAGCTGGATTATTTCTACAAATATCCGCCTCTTTCTACAATATTCGACACTCTATTTTAACATAACTTAGATCATCAGGCGCAGAATTTTATTTAAACTAAAATGGGGAATACCCCGGAAAACCTTCCAGGGCCTGCATGAACATGGGAAATAAAAAAACGATGGCCAACAGGATAAAGAGGATAAATGATGTAACGAGAGCAATCAAGGGCATGAAAAAAATCAGCGAGGCACGGCCCCAGGAAAAATCATAGACCAGCCTGATACCGGCAATCTTTAAGACGACAGACCAGAGAAAAGCAATCAGGCCAACCAGCCCCAGGATATTAAAGGACGTATAGCGCCCCAGCAGCCCCCCAATGGCAATAATCAACAGAGGGAGATGGGCATATCCTAAAACAGCCCCCAAAGAAGTTATTTTCCCCTCGCCGGCAAAAAGTCCTGCTGCAAAATTTTGGATGGCCACCAGGAGGAAAAAATAAAGCGGTGCAAAAAGAAGCTGAACAAAAAAGGTCAGCAAGGGGAATAGATGCTGCGTCCTCTGCAAAAAATCCGTTGTTAAAAAAGGGGACGGCTCGCGGAGCAGCAGGGGAGAAGCGGCAAATGAATCCACGTTTAACGTAGCCAGCGAAATGATGATGCTCACCAGCAGATAAACTGCCAAACCCTGCCAGATGCTTCTATCTTTTGCCACACGCCCAAGCCCTTTGGCGGGATTAAACAGAACATCACAAAAATCATCCAACAAATTCCTGAGCATGGCTAACGGAGACCCCTTTCCATTGAAAAAGAACCTGGCAGCTTGGCAAAGCCCGCCCGAATCGATAGAGAACCATCCTTATATTTATTCGCCCTTTGACAGTTTATTCCTCTGTTAACGAACATGAATTTTTTTCCTTTTTGCTGCGCCGCCGGAGTGCCCCGGCAACGAATTCCCTGAAGAGCGGATGCGGCAGGTTGGGGCGCGATTTAAATTCCGGATGAAATTGGGTGGCGACGAACCAGGGGTGTTGGCTGAGCTCGATCATCTCGATCAACCTCCCGTCCGGAGATATGCCGCTAAAGGTCAGGCCTGCCTCTTGCAGTTCCTCCCGAAAAATATTGTTAAGTTCATAGCGATGGCGATGCCTTTCGTAAATAATTTCCTGGCCATAAGCAGCCTGTGCCCTGCTGCCGGGGAGCAGCTTACAAGGATGAAGCCCCAGCCTCATGTTCTTGCCCCCCTCGGCGACCTCCCTTTGCTCAGGCAACAGATCGATCACCGGATAGGGCGCGGAAGGGGCAAATTCTGCCGAATGGGCGCCCTCTAAACCACAGAGGTTTCTCGCCGCCTCGATTACCGCACAGTGCAGCCCCAGGCAGAGCCCCAGAAAAGGAATGGAGTTTTCCCTGGCAAAACGGCAGGCAGCAATTTTTCCCTCGATCCCCCGATCCCCGGAACCTCCCGGAACAAGGATACCATCGGCATCCCTGAGAAGTTCCCCCACGCTTCCCTGCAGGAGACACCTTTCCACCTCTTCGGCTTCGATCCAACGCAGGTCGATCTCCGCGTTATTATAAACCCCGGCATGATTGAGCGCCTCGACGACGCTGAGATAAGCATCTTTCAGAGAAATATATTTTCCCACCAGGGCAATGGTCACCTTATCCCGCAAACCATTAAATTTTTGCACCATTGTTTCCCATTCCTGAAGCTGGGCCTCCCCGGCGGGCAGGCCCAGTTTTTGCAGAACTTTCACATCCAGCCCCTCATCCTTGAGGAGCAGGGGGACCTGGTAGATGTTGGAGACGCTATTGTTTTCGATGACCTCGCTCACCTTGACATCGCAGAACAGAGCGATCTTTTCCTTTATTTCTTGGGAAAGCGCATGTTCAGTGCGGCAAACGATTAGATCCGGCTGGATACCGATGCTGCGGAGCTCTTTAACGCTGTGCTGGGTGGGCTTGGTCTTCAACTCCCCGGAGGCGACCAGATAGGGCATCAGCGTCACGTGCAGGTAGCAAACATTTTCCCTTCCCAGTTCGATCTTTAACTGCCTGATGGCCTCCAAAAAGGGAAGACCCTCGATATCCCCCACCGTTCCGCCAATTTCCGAGATGACCACATCGACCTTCGGATCTTCGGCAACCCGCATAATGCTTCTTTTAATCTCATTGGTGATGTGGGGAATAACCTGGACGGTTCCGCCGTTATACTCGCCCCGGCGCTCCTTGTTGATGACAGACCAGTAAATTTTACCGGTGGTGACATTGTTATGTTTGGTCAAATTAAAATCTATAAAGCGCTCATAATGCCCCAGATCGAGATCCGTTTCCGCCCCGTCATCCGTGACAAACACCTCTCCATGCTGAAAAGGGTTCATCGTTCCGGGATCTACGTTAATGTAGGGATCGAGTTTCTGTATGCTGACGCGGAAGCCCCGGCTTTTGAGCAGGCATCCCAGGGAAGCGGCAGTTATACCCTTCCCCAGGGAGGAAACCACACCACCGGTAATAAATATATGCTTGGCACCCATTTGTTTTGCCCTTCCTTCCATTATTTTCTGCGGCTTCATGCTGTTCATAAAAATGTCAGGAGGGCTTCACGCAAAATTTTAGCCCCCAACAATGCTGTAATCTGCGAAGGATCATACGGCGGGCAGATCTCCACCAGATCAAAGGCAATAATATTTTTTTTCAGGCTCTCCAATAGTAAAAATATTTCCAGCAACTCCCCGGAAGTAATTCCTCCCGGCTCCGGGGCTGTGACCCCGGGCGCATAGGCCGGATCGACGATATCGATATCCAAAGTAAGGTAAATTTTTCTTTCCTGCAGGTAGGGGAGCAACATCGCCAGCGGTTCCCTGGGGGAAAAGAGAAAGGTGCTGTTTTCCGGCAAATCCTTTGCCTCCTCCTTATCAGCGGAACGAATACCAAACTGGTAAAGCTCCACTCCCCGTAACTGCCGTAGATAATAGGCCACAGAAGCATGCGAATAGGGCGCCCCCCTGTAAGATGGGCGCAGATCGGCATGGGCATCGAGGCAGAGAACCGTCAGTTCCGGAAAGCTTTGCAGGCAGCCCCGGACAGCACCATAGGTTATCGTATGTTCCCCGCCCATTAAAAATGGCTTTTTACCTGCTCTGAGCAGGGAGGAAACCGTATGGGAGATAAGCTCCAGCGAAGGCCTCGTATGGCCCGGCGCCAGGATTAGATCGCCGGCATCAAAAAAATGGAGGTCCCGCAGATCCCTCCTGCTGTAAAGGCTATATTCTTCCATAGCAGCAGATGCCAGGCGCAGGGAGGCAGGAGCAAAGCGGCTCCCCGTCCTGAATGAGCCGGTATCGTCCAAAGGACATCCCAGCAATATTCCTGCCGCCTTGTCCAGATCGGCGCCGGCAGCAAGAAAGGTTCCCGTATTTTCCGTCCCCGGAATCTTCAAGGCCATAGCTATTCCTCTCCCCCTAACATTATTGGAAAATATTATTCGAGCAACTCCTGCACAAACCTGGGCAGAACCAGGAAACTCCCGTGTATTCCGGGCCAGTAATAGCGCGTATCTTCTGGGGAAAAAGTTCCCGCGGGTTTTCGCGGATCATATTTTTTGGAACCCATGGTAAAGCTCCAAAGGCCGCTGGGATACGTGGGAATCGCGGCAAGATAAAAGTAACAGGCGGGGAAAACAGACTTTACGCGGGGGAAAACGCTGCGAATCAGCTCTGCATTAAAAAAAGGGGATTCCGTCTGGGCAACCAGGATCCCGTCTTCTTTCAAGGCTCTGAAGACCGACTGATAAAAAGGGGTATCGAACAGGCCGATTGCCGGCCCGACGGGTTCGGTGGAATCGACGATAATCAAGTCGCAAAAATCGTTCAGCGAACGAATATACTCGATGCCGTCAGTAAAGTGAATCTCCACCCGGGGATCATCCAGGCTGCAGGCTAGCTCCGGAAGAAAGCGTCGGGAGGCCTCCACTACCTGGGCATCGATCTCTACGAGAACAACTTTCCTGACAGAAGGATATTTGCATATTTCCCGCACGGTCCCGCCGTCCCCTCCGCCTATGACGACCACGTTCTCAGGGCGGGGGTGGGTAAACATGGGGGGATGTACGATCATTTCATGGTAAACATATTCATCGGCAATCGTCGTCTGCACCATTCCGTCCAGGACGAGCATGCGGCCGAATTGAAAAGTATCCAGCACAGCCAGTTCCTGATACTCGGTCCGGCAGCGCAGAAGGGTCTCCTTTACCGTACAGGTCAGCCCCGCGTGGGGCGTTTGCTTCTCCGTATACCAAAGCTCCATCTCCAAATCATCTTCACCAGCCTCAAGCAATGATTGATTCTACTGCATAAACTCTCGTTTTATGCGGCAGAATGCACTTTATGCAGTGGGATCATGATTGAAACAGCTACCAAAGGGCCACAGCCGCCACGACGGCGCCTGCTTTTTCCACCCGGTGCTCCGCGCTCTTAACCTTCATATCCTTTAACGCCAGGCCCCGGTTAGCGAAGGCCTCGGCGATCATCTCTTTCACTTTGGAACCGGCGGCTTCAGCGCTGCAACGGCCGGCATGCTCCATGATCACCCCAAAACTGTCTTCGGAAAAGCCAATGCCCACAGCGGCGGCGATAAGCTCCCCTTTATTCTCGCTGCTGACGGTTCCAAAGGCCGTGGGGACGAAGGCTCCCGGAGGAAATTCGATGCCCTTTTCCTCCTCCATGCACCCCGGAGGAAGGATACTGCTCAGGCGCACCAAATTTACATTGCCGATGCCGGCCTGTAAAAGGCACTTGTCAAAAGCCGTCAGCGCATGATCCCCTTCGGCTCCTGCTGCCACAATGATAAAATGTCCCGGTTTTACGATCACTTTCGTTCACCTGCTTTTTTAGTTCTATTAACCTGTATTTTTTAGTATTCTCATGCCAAAAAGGGATTATAACGGCGTTCATCCCCGATGGTCGTCGGGGGTCCGTGCCCGGGAAAAACCTCGGTGCTGTCCGGATAGATCAGCAGCTTGCTTCTGATACTGGCGATGATCTGCCGGTAGGATCCCCCGGGCAGATCGGTGCGGCCGATGGAGCCGGCAAAAAGCGTATCGCCGGTAAAAAGGATCCGGGCAAGATCGAGGCTGATGCTTCCCGGCGTATGCCCCGGGGTTTCCAATACCTTAATTGCCAGCGTTCCCACCTGGAGTTGCTCATTTCCTTTAATAAAGTAGTCCGGGGCAGCAACCTTGCCCGATCCCATGGAAAAGGAGATGCTGGCCTGGGGACTGCGGTAGAGGGGGGCGTCCGCCCCGTGGACGAGCAAAGGCGCCTCCAGGGCGGCCTTGACCTCGCTGTTGGCGCCGCTGTGATCGATATGTCCATGTGTATTGATAATGTATTTTATTTTCAGCTTGAGCGCTGCTACCCTCTTGATAATGCGGGGCCCTTCCGCACCCGGATCGATGATCAGGCCTTCCAGCGTATGCGGGCATCCGATGAGATAACAGTTGGAGATGAAAGGGCCTACCTCTAATCTTTCCAAAATCAATTCATACGCCCCTTAACTGTTCCTGTACAGTTTAAAAAGGACACTCCCTCCTCCATACCTTAATGAGCAGCTTGAAAAACCATGGCATTAAATTATTTGACACCGCACAAATAAATCCTTCGTCACCGGCAAAAAAACTATTTTACATTATACCACACCAAAAATTTTCTGTACGGTGTTTTTTCAGTTATTAATGCCTTTGCAGATAAAGATGCGCATTTTCGTACGTGATGGGCTCGCCCACCAAAA
>CAZAQM010000104.1:0-7521 GCA_964487385.1 uncultured Dethiobacter sp. | reverse complement strand
AAAGAAGCCTTTTACGAATGGGCAGAGGAAGCACAGAAAAAAAGAGATTTGTGTGTGAAGGGTGAAATATCGGTAGAAGATTTTAAATTGTGGCTGGAGAAATAGGGGGAACAAATGACCCTGATGAAAATTACTGCGATAACCATGATCGTCGCGGGAATTATCATGTTGAATTTCAGCGGCGTAAACCGATAAATATATTAAGCTGGTGATGGACATGCGTCCCGAAACAATTGAGTTTAATAATGGAATACCGGTCAAGGCATATGTCAGGGGTGGATGTCAATACCCCTTCCACTGGCATGACACATTAGAAATTTTATGGGTATTAAAAGGTTCGGTAAATGTCGGCATTGGCGATGAAAACCTTCTGCTGCATGAAAATGATATCGCTTTAATAAACCTGGGCGAGCCGCACCGCATCACCAAGACCCAGGAGGACAATGAAATCTTATTTCTACAGATTGATGAAGGTTTCTGCCGGAGCGTCCTGCCGGACACCGAGTTTTTATATTTTTACTGCTGCTCGGTTAGCCGTGATTCCACCAGCAATGAAGCACAAACGCCGGAAAAATACAGAACCGTAAAGGAATATATCGCCCGGCTGCTGCGGACCATTATTGAAAAGCCTAAGGTCGAAAATATAAAGAATATTGAAAACGTACTGACGGACATGCTTTCCTATATCTCGTACAACTTTGATTATCTGCGCTGGGGCTATGGGACGGAACCATTCAGTGAAAAACTCGTTAATAGGCTCAGACAAATAGCGGAACAGGCGATCAGCGATCTTGAGGTCCGGTTAAAAATAAAAGACCTGGCGGATGAGGCGGGTATCACCCTGCGGCATCTAAGCCATGACATCAAGGAGAAATTCGGATTGACCTTTATCGAATTACTGTATTACAGCAAATGCGCATACGCCTTGAAGCTGCTGCTGGGCACAGATGGACGGCTCATTGACATTGCCTTGGAGTGCGGATTTTCCGATCTGAAATATTTCACTAAATATTTTAGTAAATACTTTAACGTTTCTCCTTCGGCGTTTCGCAAAATGCACAAGACAGATATCCGAACCCTTTCCGCGCAGGTGGAATACCGAGATTGCCCCCTCTGCAACGCATTGAACCAAATATCTTAAAATATAAAAACTTCTTTTCACTCCGCCTAATCAAACGGCGGGTTTTTTATTTTTCCCTCCGAAAAAGTTTTTTGATAATTTTTAATAAACGTCCAAAATATCAAAATCGTCATAGCGCGATTTTTTTGTTTGAAATAAAATGAGGGCAAATTTAGAGAAAGGAAGTGAATAACGATGCGCCCGGAAATGATAGAATACGCGGATGATTTGCCGGTGAAGGTGTATATCCGGGATGTTGAAAATTGGCCCTATCATTGGCACAACGCCGTTGAAATCATCATGGTGCTGGAAGGTCAGGCAACTATCGGCTTGGGCGGCGAAACTCACCTGCTAAAACAGGATGACATCGCGGTGGTCAACGTCAATGAAATCCACCGTATCGAAAAATGCGGCGGAAATAACAAGCTGCTGATAATCCAGATGGACGCGGATTTTTGCGCAAGTGCCATTCCTGATTTTCAGTTTACCTTCTTCCAGTGCTGTTCGACATACCATGAAGATCAGGCACAGGAAAAATACATCGCTTTAAAAGCCGGTGTCCTCCAACTGGTATCCTGGCTCATTGAATATCCCGGTGAATGCAAGAAACTCAATATCCTTGACAGTCTTGACGAGCTATTGGGAGAAATGGCGGACAGCTTCGACTATCTGAGATATGGCACTGGTATTAAAGCATTCGACAAAAAGCAGGTGCAACGGTACAAACATATTTATCAGTATGCCGTAAATGCGTCGAAGAAAAACCGTAGCCTTACGGAGCTGGCGAAAGAATTAGGAATATCCATGCGGCATTTATCTATGGACATCAAGGTTAAATTCGGTCTGTCTTATCAAGAGCTTTTATTCTGCGGTAAATGTATGGGGGCGGCAAGGCTGCTGCTCGGCACCGATAAATGGGTTCGTGATATTGCCAACGAGTGCGGATTTAGTGATGTAAAATACCTCGTCAAGCACTTTAAAGCGAATTATCACTGTACACCGTCGGATTTTCGCAAAATGTATAAGGACGGTAAACCGACGTACAAGGAATTGCCCTTATCCTCGTATCAAGAAAAAATATTGGCAGGCTTATCCGTGTTAGAATCCGCAATGCGTGATTTTGAGGCGGATAATGCAATAAGCGATGCGGCAAATATATAAAAATTTCAAATTTGCCTAAAAAAGCCTTTTAAAACTAAGAATAGGAGGTCATGCAACTGCGAATGGCAGCTATAGTATCGCCAATGTGCCCGCCGGAACAGGCTATACCGTAACAGCAAGCAAACAGGGCTACACCAGCGCAAGCGTGACAGGTGTGGAAGTGACGGCAGATGAAACCACTTCGGGAGTGGACATCACCTTGACCTCTGACGAGGATGGCTGCCTGGTGACATACAAGGAGGTGTTTGTTATGAAAAAGGCTTATGAAAAACCGGAAATTGAAATTACAACATTTGAACCGGAGGACATTTTGGCCAGCAGCTTAACCAACGGAGGCAGCGGAACCGGTGACGAATTCGGCTGGGGCGACATTCATTAAAAAGCATGGACGGCTCATGGCAGGCGGTTAAAGCCGCCTGTCATGTTTAGCCCATGTGTATGTCTTATCGGGCCGGAAAGGAAGAAAATCAATTTGAACCATTACAAAATAGCTGACTTGACCATAGCAATGGAGGGCGCGGGAAAAACCCTGCAAAAATTGATGAAGCCCTACGGGGCGGATACAAATGGAAAAGCGGATATCACCATGAGTATCGACAGGGAAAAAATGAACAAGACCGGAGAGGAATATCCCCATCTGTCGCCTGACGAATGGGAATACATTCAGACGGGCTATGCCTTTGCCTGCAAGCTGCTGGACTTTGACGGATTTTGCCTCCACGCCTCGGCAGTCGCGCTGGACGGCAGGGCGGTCCTGTTTTCCGGCCCCTGCGGTACGGGCAAATCCACCCATACCCATCTGTGGCGGCAATATTTTGGCCCGGACCGGGCGGTGGTTATCAATGACGACAAGCCGGTACTGCGCCGGACAGAAGATAGCTTTTATGTCTATGGCGCACCCTGGAGCGGGAAAAGCGCCTTGAATACCAATATCCGTGTTCCCCTCAGCGCGGTTGTTTTTCTGAAACAGGCAAAGGAAAATCATATCCGGCGCTTGAGCAATAAGGAAGCGGTACAAATGCTGTTCTATCAGAGCCAGCGTCCGGGCAGCGACAGGGATAGGATAAACAGGCTTTTAACCCTGATGGACGCCCTGCTGCAAAAGATACCGGTCTATCAACTGGACTGCGACATCAGTTTTGATGCGGTAAAAACGGCATATAACGAAATCTGTCAATCAAGAATGGAAACGGGGAATGAAAAATGAAGATAAAATCCGATTATGTGATGCGCGAGGTTGCCGGAACCTGCGTGGTGGTGCCCACAGGCAAGGCGTCCGTCGATTTTTCCGGCATGATCAGCTTAAACGGCGCCGGGGCGTTTTTGTGGAAACAGCTTGCGAAAGATAAAACCGAGCAGGAACTGCTTTTTGCCATGCTGGAGGAATATGAAACGGATGAAGCCACCGCCAAGGCCGATATATCCGAATTCCTCAAAAAGGTAAAGGAAGCTGACCTCCTTGAATAAAAAGGTTGCCATGTCGGAGCTTTCACCGCTGATGAAGGAAACACTGGAAAACGGCGGAGAAGTTATTTTTACACCAACCGGCGACAGTATGCGCCCCCTGCTGCGCCACCGCAGGGATAAGGTGTGCATTTTGAAACCGCGGGAAAACTGTTTGAAAAAATATGACATACCTCTATTTGTCCGTAAGGACGGCAAATATGTCCTGCACAGGATCGTGGCGGTAAAAGCGGACGGCTATGTCATCACCGGAGATAATCAGTACGTCAAGGAATACCGGGTGCAGCATTCCCAGGTCATCGGCGTGGTCAAAGGAATCTGGCGGGACGAAAAATACATATCCTGTCAAGGTTTTTGGTATCAGGCTTATTGCAGGGCCTGGATATGGATATATCCCCTCCGGTGGATTGAAAAGGTTTTTAGGAGATAAAGCATATGAAGGATAAGCAGACGGTCCTATGGCTGTATAAAAATTCAAAAACCCAGCTACTTCCCATGCTGGCTCTGGTTTTGGGCAATGCGGTGTTTTCAGGCTGCGGCATCCTTTTTGCGCTGGCCTGCCGGAGCTTCATCGACAGTGCCGCCGCAGGAGAAAAAAGCGCTTTGCCGTTGCAGGGGCTGGGACTGTTTGCGGTGATTGTATTGCAGCTTGTCCTGCGCGTCCTCTGCCGGGGCCTGGAGGTCAGGATACAAGGCAAACTGGAAATGAGCTATAAGCGCGGGCTGATGGGGAAAATCCTGAACAAGGATTACGCCCATACTTCCCGGTATCATACCGGTGAACTGATGAACAGGTTTACGGGTGATATTGCCGTGGTCAGTGAGGGCGTTACGGGTATCCTTCCGGAGCTTGCGGGATTATTGACAAAGCTGCTGGGAGCGCTGGCGGTGCTGTGCGTGATTAACCCGGCCTTTACCCTTGTATTTACCGTTGGAGGCTTGTTCCTGTTTTTCACTACAAAATATTTCAGAGGCAAATTAAAGCATTTGCACAAAAATATGCAGGAAAAGGACGGCGCAGCGCGTTCTTTCATGCAGGAGCTATTGGAAAACCTGATTGTTATAAAAGTATTCGGTGTCCAGCATGAAATGGAAGAAAAAACATCGGGGCTTTTAAAGGAGCATTACGGGGCAAAGCTCAAGAAAAGCACCGTCAGCATACTGGCGAATTCCGGCTTTTCCTTTATTTTTTCCGCCGGCTATTTATATGCCCTGGTATGGAGCGCCTACGGACTGATTGCGGGGACCATGAGCTTCGGAACGCTCACAGCCATCCTGCAATTGGTGGGACAGGTACAATCGCCTTTCACCGGACTGTCGGGCTTGCTTCCAAAGGTTTACGGCGTCATTGCCTCTGCCGAAAGGCTGGTGGAGATCGAAGACCTGCCCGGTGAGATTGAAATAAACAAGCAGGAAATCAATGCGCCCTCAGTTTACAAGCACGTGCGCCAAATACGGCTTGACAAGGTTTCTTTTTGCTACGACAGGGATATGGTGCTTAAAAATGCCGATTTGATTCTCCATAAAGGTGATTTTGTCATGATATCCGGGCCGTCGGGTATCGGTAAGAGTACCCTTTTCGAGCTGCTTTTGGGGGTATTCGCACCTACAGCCGGGGATATTGGCATTGTGCTGGATACCGGGGAAAGGATTCCGGTTGACAGGCATACCCGGAAACTGTTTTCCTATGTGCCCCAGGGACATTTGTTGCTGTCGGGAACTATCCGGGAGAATATCTCCCTGGTAAAGCCCCAGGCCACGGAAGAAGAAATCATGGCTGCGGCACGGGTGAGCTGTGCCGCGGAATTTATCTCCACCCTGCCCGACGGCTTAAATACCATCATCGGTGAAAAAGGCCACGGCTTATCCGAGGGGCAAGTCCAGCGGCTTGCAATCGCCAGAGCTATATTGAGCGGGCCGCCTATTCTATTGCTGGACGAAGCCACCTCCGCCTTAGATGAAGCCACCGAGAAAAGGCTTATCACCAACCTGCGGAGCCTAAGCGGCAAGACCTGTGTCCTGATCAGCCATAGAAAGACGGCGCTTAACCTGTGCGATAAGGAAATCCGTATCGAAAACGGTCATCTGACCATCATCGAAAGGGGGCGTCAATGTGCAATCCATACGGCTTGAAAGCCATTATTTAATCCACCTGCTATCTGCGGTATTGAAGGATACACAGCCTCAAAATCCGCCGGATAAGCTGGATTGGGAAAAGCTATACAAGCTTGCGGCCTGGCATGGCGTATCGAATATGGCTTGCTATGGCATCAACAGGCTGACGTATGATCATCAGCCGGCCCGGGGTATCCTGGAGAAATTTCAAAACGACCGCAAAAAAGCCGTGGCAAGAGAAGCCACCCAGCATATCGCGGTGGAGCAAATCTTAGAAGCCTTTGAAGAAAAGAGAATTGCCAGTATGCCCCTGAAAGGCTGCCTGCTCAAATACCTCTATCCGCGTCCCGACATGCGCATGATGGCCGATATAGATATTTACTTTAAAACGGAACAGGCGGAAAAGGTAAAGAAAATCATGCTGGAGCAAGGCTATACGGCCAAGCATCAGGGCGGAAACCACGATGTTTTTTACAGGCAGCCGTTCATGAATATAGAAATGCACCACCGGCTTATTTCAGAGGACAGTCCCTACAGTGATTATCTGAAAAAAACTTGGGACAGGGCCGTCTTGAAACCAGGCTGCCGCTATACCTTTGAGCTTTCCCATGAGGACTTTTATATCTACCTCTTAATCCACCTGACCAAACACTACTCGGGCGGCGGCACCGGCATACGTTCTTTTCTGGATATATGGGTGTACAAAGAGCGTTACAAAGCTGAAATGGATTGGGACTACATACAGACGGAGCTAAATGAAATCAATTTCCAGGACTTTGCGGAAAACATCTTCGGGCTTTGTGAAGTATGGTTTGGGAATGCCGAGAGCACTGTCTTGTACGATGAAATGACGGAGTATGTTTCTTGCAGCGGGGTTTACGGTACAAGAAAACATTCTGTCGTATCCTCTATGGGCATCAAGTCAGGTAAACAGCATTCAGCCAGGATGGCAAAATGGCTGTACAGCTTGAAGCTGTTTTTCCCACCCTTTGACATCATGAAAATCCAATACCCGTTTCTTGAAAGGGTGCCTAAACTACTTCCGGTCTGCTGGGTGCTGCGGGGAATCCGGTGTATCGTATTCAAACGCAGGCATACGCTGCAAATGATCAATAATGTCCACGCCGTATCAGAGCAAGACATGAGAAAAATAGGACAGCTGCATGAGAAGGCCGGACTTATAAAGCAATGTAAAGACCCTTGAGGAACTGGCGGCGGTGTCCGGTATCAGCTTCCGGCATCTGTCCCATGACATTAAGGATAAGCTTGGACTAACTTTCTATGAATTGGTGCATTACGGCAGATGTGAGCAGGCGATAAGATTGCTTTTAAGCACCGAAAAACATATTTACCGGATTTTCGTCGGAAAGCGGGTTCTCCGACCCCAAATACCTTAACCAGGCTTTCAGGAAATTTTACGGCTGCACTCCCTCCGGTTTCCGCAGGCGGTGCGACTTGAAAAGTGTTAATACGTTTAGCAAGTAAATTTAATAAAGGAGGTTAAGAAATACATGAGCAAACATATCACGAAGAGAGTAAAAACCAAGGGCATACGGCTTATGCTGACGACCGCGGTGGTGCTTCTGCTGCTGGGGCTTTGGGCCGCGCCCGCCTCTGCGGTGCAGAACCTTACCGCCCAGACCGGCGAAAGCGGCCAGGTT
>CAZAQM010000103.1:0-7564 GCA_964487385.1 uncultured Dethiobacter sp. | reverse complement strand
TGGGCCTGACCCCCTCGGAAATATCCAGGCACCTGAACAGCACGGCAAGGCACGGGCTGGTCAGATATGATGACAGCAGGTGGCGCCTTGCCCTCGCCTGATTACCAGGATGATTTTCTGATCTGTAATCAGCTTATCTTAATGGCGAAAATAGAAGATGATGCAACAGCAAAAGCAGCAGGGGATGGTTCGGGCGTCTGTGCAGGGCGCTGGAGAACAGGAAGACGGGCAGGGGCCATCCCCATTATTTAAGGAGGTCGGGATAAAGGTTATGGATAACGCCAAAATCGATCAAATTATCGATAAACATCACAGCAAAGCCAGTTCTCTCATCCAAATCCTGTTGGAGATACAGGGTGAAAATCACTGGCTCCCCAAGGAAGCACTGGAAAGGATCAGCGATAGATTAGAAGTTCCTTTAACCCGCATACAACACATTGCAACATTTTACAAAGCATTCAGCCTGGTTCCCAAAGGGCGTCATGAAGTTCACATTTGCATGGGTACTGCCTGCCATGTTCGGGGTGCACAGCGCGTTCTAGACACGGTCCAGGAATTGACCGGCATCAAGCCCGGAGAAACAGATCTGGACTTAAAATATAGTTTGGAGATCGTTAACTGCCTCGGATGCTGTGCCTTGGGCCCAGTGATGGAAATTAACGGCAAAACCCATGGCAATATGACGCCGGCCGGAACGAGAGACGCACTAAAAAAATACGAGTGAGGGAAAATCATGGCACTGTTAAAATCACTGGAGGAGTTTGATAAGCTAAAAGAGGAACTGCTATCCCGAAAAGATCCAAATAAGCCCTGCATCTCCATCTGTGCTGGTGCCGGCTGTATTGCCTCCGGCGCCGGTGAAGTTATCGACGCTTTTAAGGCGGAAATTAAAAAACAAGATCTAAATGCTTTGGTGGAAACCAAAGGAACCGGATGCCCCGGGTTTTGTCAAAGGGGTCCGGTCGTAGTCATTTATCCTGAAGAAATATGCTACCTTCAGGTGAAACCTGAAGATGTCCCCGAGATCGTTGACCAGACCATCAAGGGGAAAAAAGTGGTGGAACGCCTGCTCTATGTCGATCCTGACACGGGTGAGAGAGCAACCCTCGAATCGGAGATACCTTTCTACAAAAATCAGGAACGTCTCAACCTTTCCCAGAATATTAGAATCGATCCCCAAAATATCGACGATTACCTGGCAATCGGCGGTTACTCCGCCCTGGCCAAGGTACTTTTTCAGATGACCCCTGAGCAGGTCATAGAAGAGGTTAAAAAATCCAATCTGCGGGGCAGGGGCGGCGCCGGTTTCCCGGCAGGCATCAAATGGGAAGGATCGCGAAATGCTCCCGAGCCGGTCAAATATGTCATCGTCAACGCCGATGAGGGGGATCCCGGAGCTTTTATGGACCGGGCATTACTTGAAGGAAGCCCCCATTCCATCCTCGAAGGCCTGGCCATCGGGGCCTATGCCATCGGCGCCCATGAAGGCTATATCTATGTGCGGCAGGAATATCCCCTGGCGGTGGAAAATATTGGTATTGCCATAGAAAAAGCCACAGAATACGGTTTCCTAGGGAAAAATATTCTTGGTTCCGGTTTTGATTTTACGGTGGCAGTCCATCAGGGTGCCGGGGCTTTCGTCTGCGGCGAATCGACGGCATTGATGACGGCGCTGGAGGGCCGGGCCGGGGAGCCCAGGCCCAAATATATCCGCTCCAATATCAAAGGTCTATGGGAAAAACCCACCGTCCTGAACAATGTGGAGACCTGGGCCAATGTACCGATGATCATCAATAAAGGCGCCGATTGGTTCACGCAAATTGGCACTGAGGGAAGCAAAGGCACAAAAATTTTTGCCCTGGTGGGGAAGATCAACAACACAGGCCTGGTGGAAGTGCCCATGGGCATGCCGATCAGGGATATTATCTATAAAATCGGCGGCGGAATACCGGGAGGTAAAAAGTTCAAAGCAGTACAGACCGGAGGTCCCTCGGGGGGATGCCTGCCGGAAAGCCAGCTGGACCTGCCGGTGGGCTTTGACGAACTGGTGCAAGCCGGTTCCATGATGGGCTCGGGCGGGATGATCGTTATGGATGAGGATACCTGCATGGTGGACGTTGCCCGCTATTTCCTCAATTTCCTTACCGATGAATCATGCGGCAAATGTGTACCCTGCCGTGAAGGTATCAGGCAGATGCTCAAAATCCTCACCAATATCACCCAAGGCAAGGGTAAGGAAGGCGATATCGAACTTTTAGAGGAACTCGCCGAAGTAACCAGCACTGCCGCCCTTTGCGCCCTGGGCAAGAGTGCGCCCAACCCTGTTCTCAGTACCCTGCATCACTTTAGGGATGAGTATGAGGCGCATATTAAGGAAAAAAGATGTCCGGCCCTTTCCTGCAAAGAACTGATTGCTTTTTATATCGATCCGGATCTTTGCCGGGCTTGTATGGCCTGCCTGAGAAAATGTCCTGCAGGGGCTATTGTGGGAGGCAAAGGCCAGATTCATGTCATCGAACAGGAAAAATGTACCAAGTGCGGAACCTGCTTCGAGGTTTGCCGTTTTGGCTCCATCAAAAAAATCTCCGGCGAGCCTGTACCGCCTCCCATTCCAGAAGAAGCAAGAACTTTAACCAGAAAGGGTAAAGAATAATGAGCGAGATCATTTTGACAATCGATGGAACAGAAGTCGCAGCAACGAAGGGCATGACCATTTTGGAGGCGGCGCAAAAGGCGGGGATCTATATTCCCACGCTTTGCCACCATGAACTTTTAGAACCTTATGGGGCATGCCGTCTTTGCATGGTGGAAGTGGAAAACCGCGGCCGCATTCAGTACGTCGTCTCCTGTCTTTACCCGGTGGAAAATAACCTGGTCGTCAGAACGAGATCGGAAAAAGTGGATAAAATTCGTAAAATGATCCTGGAGCTTCTGCTGGCCCATGCCCCGGATTCCAGGGATCTGCAGGAGCTGGCCAAGGAGTATGGCGCAGACAAAAACCGTTTTGAAAGGGAAGCTTCGTTCTGCATTCATTGCGGGCTTTGTGTCCGTTACTGTGCCGAAGTGAAGCAGAAATTTGCCGTTGGGTTTGTTGATCGGGGAACCAAGCGGGAAATAAGTTTCGTTCCCAAGATAGCGGCAGAAGAATGCTGGAAATGCAAGGAATGTTTCCCCCTTTGCCCAACTGAGGCTTTGCAAGCCGCCTATGTTTACACACAGGATATCATTGCCCAATCTCCTTTCAAGCTCGTCCTGTAGAGTTTCTTACTTCAGCGGGTATGCTAGCCTTCTAAAATGCCCTGGCCGGCGGAAGGTGCGGCAGGGGGCGTGCGAATAGCCGTGGAAAAAGGGCGAAGCGCCGGCCTTGCCTAAGTCAGCAGTTTTATGTTATAATTTAAGAAGAGAAATAGGAGTCGAGTCCCTCTTTTTTGTAGAAAAAGGGGGACTTACGTTTTTAGCAATAACTTTCAAGAAAAATTATTTCTTTGATAATGGAATAATTCTTCAGGGTTAATCCATAATTCACTCTTTATTAACCCGATTTAACCCTTTCCGGGCAACTTTCTCTCTATTAGAGTTATTTTAATTGGGGCAATTTTGATGTATAGTTTAAGGCAAAGGGTGCAAATAGCTTTGGATGTGGCAAAAGTAAATACATGACTGGGGTGTTTAAAGATGAGGTATGCAGAGGTAGGGTATAATCTAGAGGTTGATTTGACGAATGGTAACATTGAAAGGGTGGAAACCGATCCGAAATTGACCGAGCTGTACCTTGGGGGGCTCGGCATAAATGCAAAAATAATGTGGGACAGGGTTCCACCTGAAACCGAATCCTTCTCCCCTGATAATTTGCTAATATTCAGTTCCGGCCTGTTGTGTTCCACGCCTGCCCCTGGAGCAAACCGCACGATTGTTACCACGATATCCCCCCAGACACGGTTGTTGTCCTTTTCCATGATGGGGGGGTTTTTTGCGCCCGAATTAAAATATGCCGGGTTTGACAGATTGATCATTCGCGGCAAATCTCCCAAGCTGGTGTATTTGTGGATAAACAATGACAAGGTGGAGTTGCGCGACGCCTCTCATCTGCAGGGCAAAGGCGCTGTGGAAACCCAGGAGCTGATTAAAGAGGAGCTGCAGGAACCAAAGGCGCATGTGGCTGCCATTGGCCTGGCCGGTGAAAACAAAGTTTTTTTTGCCTCTATCGAACAGGGCAGGTCCAGTGCCAGCCGGCAGGGGGTAGGGGCCGTCATGGGGGATAAAGGGCTCAAGGCCATAGCTATCCGCGGGACAAAGTTTGATATTAATATCGCCCATCCAGAAAAATATATTGACCTTTGCGATGGAGTCATGCAGTTTATAAAACACAGGCAGGCTAACCCCCTTCCCGGGGTGATGCCCATATTATCCATACTCGGTTCGCCGCAGGAGATGTTGCACGTGGATGAGAAGTGGCATACCGAGAACTTTGTCTGGGGTAATGCCCGTGAGCGGATCAAGGGTTACTGGAATGATGAAATAGAACAGAAATGGAAAGAGACCCAGGAAAGCGTCAGGACGCGGCTGATCAGCTGCTATAATTGTCCGATAGAATGCGGGGCGGTTATCTCTGTCCCGGGAATTGCCAATTACATGATGAAATGCTTCTCCAAGCTTACTTATACGATGGCAGCTTATTCTGATTTGGATTTTGGCTTCAGGATTGCCCAGCGTGCCACGGAGTACGGGATCGATGGCTTTTCCGGCCCGCAGGTTCTGGCTTTCGCCATTGAGCTCAGGAAGGCCGGGATCTTAACAGATGAAGATTTCGCCGGGTGTCCTTCCGACAATGATGGCGTATTCTTCTGGTTGCTGGACAGAATTGTGCGCCGGGAAGGAATCGGGGATGCCCTGGCTGACGGCACCTACTGGGCAGCCAAAAAGATTGGCAGGGGCGCCGAAGAGTTTGCCCATAACAATATTAAAAAACACGAGCAGGTGCCCATCAAGCTGGGAATGCTCAACCCCATTTATTTTCTCATGTATGCCACCGGTGAGAAGATCAACATTACGCAGATCGAAGGGCAGTTCCCCCAGGGGCCTTTTGCCACCATGGAGGAAAAACAGGAATTTGTCAAGGATTGGATCCAGGTTCCCGATGAGAAGTATAAAGAATATTTCCTCAAGTGGGAACCCCGGGGTGAATTTTCCATGCCCTTTTACCCGGGTATCGAGGCATGCTGCGAGATTGTCGACTGGATGGAAAGGATGCACTATATCGACGATTCCTTGGGAATTTGTGCCGGGCTGTCATCATTTCCGCTCAAGCCCCCCTACCATATCCATAATTATCCGGAGTTCATCCATGCGGGGGCCGGACTGGAAATGGATTCAGCCGCTCTGACCAAAATAGCCAAAAGAAACCGAAACCTGGTTCGTGCTAACAATATCAGAAGGGGCATGAGGAGGGCTGATGAGAAACCCCCCGAAAACCACTGGAGAAAAAGGTTTCCCGAACTCGAGGAGGCGCTCCTGGACGGTTATTATAAATTCAAGGGGTGGAACAGGGATGGTATTCCTACAAGGGAATCCCTGCAGGATCTCGATTTGGCCTATGTCGCCAAAGACTTTGAAGAGAGAGGAATTTTGAAAAATGGCCAAGATTAAAAAAACGATCAAGACGATTAAGGTCGATGTCGACAAGTGTAATGGCTGCCGGGCTTGTGAGATGATATGTTCAGCTTTTCACGCAGAACCTAAATACAGCAGCAACAACCCGGAAAGATCGCGCATACGCCTCATCCGCCTGCCGCTACAGGATATATACCTGCCGGTCTACGCCGGTGAATATGCCGAGGCAGAATGTGCCGGCAGGAACAAATACGTGATCGATGGCAAGGAATACAGTGAATGCGATTTTTGCCGGGCCTCCTGCCCTTCGAGGACTTTATTCAAGGAACCCGATTCCGGCCTGCCCCTCAAATGCGATATGTGCGAAAGCGATCCGCCGCTGGAAGAACCCCTTTGCGTCAAATGGTGCATCAACGATGCCCTCATTTACGAGGAAAGGGAAGAGGAAGTGGAGGAACAGGTGGAAATAGAGGATTTGGAGAGGGCGCTAAAGGTGCTGCTGGACAATTATGGCGGACAAAAACTTGCTGATACAGTCGTCCGCCTGACTCAGGGAGAGCCTGTGTGATTCCATCATCACCGTTCCGGAGGCCTGTCATCACTATGAAAGTCTGGTTGTCATCGTTATGAAAGTTGCCATTCCAGTCATCCTGAGCGCAGCGTTTGTCATACTGAAGGCTCTGCCTGAAGGATCTTGGCTTTCGTTCGCAGCACAGCGAGTTTCTAAGTCATTTAACCTGAAGAGGTGAGATAAAAGTGGAAAAAGAACAGGGGATTACCGGTAATCAGATAACAAGCCCGGCGGGTGTTGCTTATGGAGATGTGATGGTCGTTGGCGGCGGGATCAGCGGTATCCAGGCATCCCTGGATCTTGCCGCAGCCGGCTTTAAGGTTTACCTGGTGGAAAAATCTCCGAGCATTGGCGGCCATATGGCCCAGTTGGACAAGACCTTTCCCACCAACGATTGTTCCATGTGAATACTTGCACCCAAACTGGTCGAGGTCGGCCGGCATCCCAATATTGAGGTCTACAGTTATACCGAGGTTGAAAGCGTGGAAGGCGAGGCGGGGGATTTCACTGTCACGCTGCTGAAAAAGCCCCGCTATGTGGATGAAACAAAATGTACGGGCTGCACCACTTGCGTTGAATATTGTCCGGTGCAGTACCCCGACATATTTAACCAGGATATATCCCTGAATAAGGCTATTCATATCTATTTTGCCCAGGCAATACCTCTCGTGGCCTATATCGACGAAAGCTGCATTTATCTCAAGGAGAAAAAATGCCGCATCTGCCAGCGGGTCTGTCAGAACGAGGCCATAGATTTAAACCAAATGCCCAGGAAAGAAGAAATAAATGTCGGGGCCATAATTTTAGCACCCGGTTTCGAGCCCTTTGATCCCAAGGTAAGAAAGGAATACCGCTATGGGGAGTTTGAAAATGTGATGACCAGCATGGATTATGAGCGCCTGCTGTCATCCACAGGCCCCTATCAAGGCGAAATCCTGCGTTCCAGCGACAAGAAGCATCCCAAGAAAGTAGCCTGGATACAATGCGTCGGTTCCAGACAGGTCCTCCCCGGCGGCAACAGCTATTGTTCGGCTGTCTGCTGCACCTATACACAAAAACAGGTCATCCTGACCAAAGACCATGATATGGAAACCGAATGCACCATCTTCCATAACGATATCCGCTCCTACGGCAAGGACTTTGAAAGGTTTTTTGCACGGACAGAGCAGCTTCCGGGAGTGCGCTTCATCAGGAGCTACGTTGCTATCGAAAGGGAGGATCCGCAAAGCAAAAATGTTTTTGTCCGCTATTCCACCACCGACGAGGGTGTAAAAGAAGAAGAATTCGATATGGTGATCCTCTCCGTGGGCCTTAACCCACCGGCCGGCGCCGGGATAATTTCTGAGCAATACGGCATTGAGCTGAACCATCACGACTTTTGCA
>CAZAQM010000102.1:0-7570 GCA_964487385.1 uncultured Dethiobacter sp. | reverse complement strand
ATCAAGCGGGAGATGGCCTACAAGGTTTTGAGCGGTTTTGTTAAGAGCATGCGGGAGCTGGGCTATAAGGGGGAGAAAACCCTGGCTGTATTAAGGGAATATATGGAGGGGGAGCAGGATGGAATTATTAAAGGCTAAAAACCTCGGCAAAAAATATATAAGGAAAACTGTTCTGGATGATCTGGAATTTACCCTGGAGGTGGGCAAAGTCTACGGCTTGCTTGGCCCCAATGCCAGCGGCAAGACCACATTATTGAAGCTGATTGCCGGTATCACGCAACCCTCCAAAGGCACGCTGGGAATAATGGGCCGTAGGATTGGGGCTGAAACGAAAGGGATAGTTTCCTACCTGCCCACCGTGAACCATTTATCCAAATGGATGACAGTGGGCCAGTGCCTGAATTTTTACCGGGATTTCTTCCCCGATTTTAATTCAGAGCAGGCCCTGGGGCGATCGGAGTCGATGGGGCTGAAATTAAACCAGAAGATTACATCCCTGTCCACGGGGATGCTGGGCCGGCTGAAAATTGTTTTGGCCATGTCCAGGCAGGCCAGGCTTTATCTTCTGGATGAACCGCTAAACGGGTTGGATCCCCTTTCCCGGGAAAAGGTACTGGAGATGATCCTGGATTCTGTCAAGGAAGAGAGCACAATTTTTCTGGCCACCCATATCATCAGGGAGATCGAAGGGATCCTTGATGAGGTAATTTTCCTGGATAATGGAAAAATCGCCCTAGCCGGCGTTGTGGACGATCTGCGGCAGGCTAAAAATATGTCCTTGGAAGATCTTTATAGGGAGGTTTATGGGAATGCTTAATTACCTAAAATATGATTGGTTAAGGAAATGGAAATTCTTTCTGATCGGCGTTTTAATTATTCTTACAGCTAATGCCGATCTGGTGCACCGCATATTGATCAGGGAAAGCCCGAATTTTATTTCCGTGATGCTCGTCGTGCTCTCATGGGGTTTGGGAGCTGCCCTGGTAATGGATCATATCGGCAAGCTATACCGCAGCCTGTTTACAGATGAGGGCCTGCTTGATCTGGCGCTGCCCCAAAGCGGCTATAAATTTCTTGCTGTCAGACTGTCGGCGGTGGTGCTGGAAAGCCTCGTCGTAATGGGCATTTTGGGAGCCATGGTCTATATCGATACTTTATATCTGGCGGAATGGCGGCTGACGGCCCTGGCGTGGGAATATTTTTCAGAGGGGCTGCAGCTGGCGACCCTTTTGCTCATGCTCTACCTCATCCTCATTCTCATGGTCTATTTGTCCCTGACCCTTTCGAAAAGTATTTTTGCCGCCATCAAATACAGCAAGCTGGTCTATTTCATCTCCTTTATCCTTATCGCCAAAGGGATAGAAAGGCTGGTCAGTTTACTGCCCATTAAAACCGATTTCTTTATCCATGGATCCGATATCTTCATGCCCTTTCCGGAATTTATGCGCATTGCCCTGGCCATAATTGTTCTTTTGTTCACCGGCACAGCCTACCTGTTGGATCGGAAGGTAAATCTATAGGTGTATTTGCGGCATGCGTAAAGGTTTTCCTATGTTCTTTTGAACAGCAGAATTTAAAATCTGGCTATATTCGATAACTGCCTTATCCTGTTCAGTATTATATTCTTCGATAATTTTCTGGTAGATGCTGCAGTCCTCGGCACACTATATTTAAATTATCTTATCTGCGATTCCACAGATAAGACCGCTTTTTTTACCTGTTCGTTTTCAATAACGGGTATGCAAAACCTTATGGTTTTGCCGTTGAAGGGATCATTGACAGCCAGGATCCTCACTTGTATTCCATAGGTCCTTTGCAGATTTTCTTCGTTAATTACTTCCTCTGCTGTACCAATGGCGATAAATCTGCGGTTATGCATCAGGGCCACCTTGCTGGAAAATAGCAGGGCGTTATTGGGGAAGTGGGAGGACATGATGATTGTAAGGCCCTCATCTGCCAGTTTCTTAATCATCCCCATAACGAGGGTCTGGTTTTTGAAATCCAGGGCCGATGTGGGTTCATCCATTAAAATAACATCGGGTTTTTGCGCCAGCGTTCTGGCGATAATTGCCAACTGACGTTCCCCTCCACTTATTTGCGTGAATATCCTGTTCTTCAAATGGAGTATGCCGACAGCATCCAATGCCTTTTCCGCAATTTCCGTGTCCTCCTTGGCCGGTGACGCCAGCAGTTTCAGATGCGGTGCCCTGCCCATCTTTACCATTTCCAGTACGGAATAGGGAAATGGTGCGGTATGTTCCTGAAAAACAAAGCCCATCCTTTTTGCCAGATCCACCTTGCTGAAAGAGGAGATATCCTGTCCATCGAGATAACATTTGCCTGTCTTAAATGATAAAAGATCCCTCAGGCAGAGTAACAGGGTGGTTTTACCGCAGCCGTTGGAACCCAGTAGGCACAGAACATCCCCTTTTTCCACCTCGAAGCTTAGTTTGCCAAATATTTCCCTGCCATCGTAATCGAAGCAGGCATTATCCAGGCGCAATTTTGCCGTCATTTTTATCTCCTTAATGAACCTCCTGACATAGATACTGCTTACCCCCAGCCGCCCCTGGTTTTCCTGAGCAGGTAGGCAAAGAAGGGGGCGCCGATAACAGCGGTAAGAATGCCGAGGGGTATCTCCGTCGGCGTTGCCGTGCGGGCAAGCAGATCCACCAACAGGAGAAAAGAAGCTCCAATGGCTATTGAAGCCGGCAATAACACTTTATGATCGGGGCCGACTATCATCCGGGAAATATGGGGAACGACGAGGCCTATCCAACCGACCACGCCGCTGACACATACCGCTGTTGCTGTTACAAAAGTGGCACAAATAATAATAAAAATTTTGGTAAGCTCAGTGCTAACACCCAGCGAGCGTGCCTCCCTATCCCCTAATGAAAGAAGATTTATCCGCCAACTGATGGATAAAAGCCCTGCACATCCCAACACGATTGGCAAGACAGCTATCCTGACCTGATCCCAGCCTACGCCTGCCAGGCTCCCCATGAGCCAGAAAGTGATGGCCGGAAGTTTATTGTATGGATCGGCAATTAGCTTTATCGACGAGGTGAAAGCATTAAATAGGGTGGAAATGATTATTCCGGAGAGCACCAGAATTGTCGTGGAGGTTGTTGCCCTGTAAACGCGGCTGATAAAATATGCAAGAAAGACGCCTAAAATGCCAAAGACGAAGGCACCGGCCTGGATGGAAAGCGTGTTTACTGAATTGCCGGAAAGTAACAGGGCAAGGGCAGCACCAAAGCCGGCGGCCGAGGAAACCCCGAGTATGTCGGGGCTTACCAGTGGGTTCCTAAAGATTCCCTGAAATGCCGAGCCGCTTATGGAAAGTGCTGCCCCCACTAATAATGCCAGAATAGAGCGGGGTAATCTTACGATAAAGATAACCACCTCTTCCTTATCCGTCAAATTTGTTGCAATGGGATAAAGTTTTGCTGCAAGTGCATGGCAAACGGTTAAGGGCGAAATAGTATAGCGTCCTAAAAAAAGAGATATGAACATGAGAATGATGGGGGCCAGTATCAATAATGCTAACTTATTTCTAGCGATTTGCGGCATTCCTGTATTCTCCCAAGGTTTATTGCTATCGATCCTGATAATTGTAGAGTGCGTTGCGCATCTCCTTTAGCTCCGATATCATGCGGGAGTCGGCATACATCATCCCGGCGTTGCATCCTGCCGTAAGACCCCAGTGGTTATTATTATGGGAAAAGATCAGATCAATCCGGGGCATGAGAATACGGGTGACTGCCATGGCCTTGGCTACGAGCAGGGGGCTTGGCGGAACCTCCGCTTCCATTTCTGTAAATGGGGAGGGCCTAAAGGCGCTAATCAGGACGGCATCGACTTCCAGCTCCTTTAAAGTTTCAATTCCCCGGGCAATATCACCGAGATCCTCCCCCAGGCCGATAATAAAGCCGCTCCAGACCTTGAGTCCCAGGTTTTTTGCATCTTTAATACTTTGTATTCTGGCATCGTAATCATCGCTGGGCCTTACTTTTTGAAAGACTTTACGGTTGGGCGATTCGATGGCGCAGCGATAGCCGTCCACACCCGCCTGTTTCAGCAGCTTTAGGCTCTGCTTGTTGAGGGGGGTAAAAAGCCCGAAGAGCTTCAGATTGGAGACCTTTTTTAAGGCACTAAGGCATTCGTAAAAATATTCGGGCAAGTCTGGTCCAACACAACCGGAAACGGGATACAACCAATCAATACCTGCTGCACGTGAGGCTATCCCTCTTTGTACAAATTCATCTTTGGTTATTCTCCGTCTGAAGCCTGTACTAAACCTTTCCCGGGCCCGCCAGATACAATGCCGGCAGTAGGGATCCGAGGAGCAGTTGGTATCCAGGAAGGAGCCGGTTATGGTAACGGTAGGCCTTGGTTTGGCCAGTTCTCTTGCCTGCCTGAATAAAGCATGGCTGTCTTCTTCCTTCAACATATCGAGTACATTCATAGTTAACCTCTTTTCTGCAACTGTTTGTTAACGATCTGCATTTTTAGCTGTAAAGAAAATAAAAATTTGGGTTTAGCCATCCTTATTAAGAAAGGTCCCCTGATTATTTGGCATGCTTTGGTTTTGCGGGACTAGCCCTCATAGTGGCGCTATTGTCTATGGGTTCATATTTAGCAATATTTTATTTGCTTCCTCGTCGCTAAGATTATAGTCATAGAAATTTGCGTAAAACTCTTTTGTTTCGGTTACCATGTCGATGTCTACAAAGTGATCGGGATGGAATGTTTTGGCCAGGTATAAGAGGAAAAGAGCTCCTTCGGCGCCGTAGTCCCAGAAAAACACACCGCTGGGGTTGACATAAACATCGCCATTTTTAACTGCGGTGATCGCTGACCATGCCGGATCGTTCATGATAGGATCGGTGGTATTTATTCTGCCCATCATAATTATGTCGGGATCCCAGGAGGTAATCTGTTCGATATCGACATTGGGAACGAGCTGTTCCAAGTCCCTGGAAACCATTATCCCCCCGGCCATTTCAACATACCAGCGCGTATTGGAATACTTGCCGTGTGTGGAAAAAACTTCCGGGCCGCGAATATAGTAGACATTGGGCTTTTCGTTTTCGTTTAGCTTGGAAGTGACCGAAGTAACCCGTCCGACTATGTCGTCCAGATAATCACAGTATCTTTGGGCACGCAATTGCGCTTGCGGGCCTAATACGTCGGCATAAAGGTTTACTTCTTTTTTCATGGCATCGATATACATTTCGGCGGTCGCGGGGGCAGCAGATGAGCCAAGAGAGGCCAGGGCGGAAATGCCGGCATTGCTCATTGCTTCCAGGGGCTCGGGGTTGTCCCAGGTAAAAACAACATCAATATTCAGCTTGAGCAGCTCTTCTATATTGGGGGATTGGGCATTCGATGCGGTTGGGATCTTTGCCAGCTCCGGGTTTATGTGCTCGGCCCAGGCACTCTGAGCGAAGCCCAGCATGGCAATCTTATCCTTTTCCCCAAGCATGAACACTTTATCATAGGAGGGGCCAACGAGGGTGGCGACTTTGTTTACTTGCTCCGGGATCCCGATCGTTCTGCCGATAAGATCAGTTACTGTGTGAACAGTTGCTTCCAGCTCTTCATTTGCTTTCTGTCCTTCATTTACTTCCGGTTCAGCAGTTACGGAGTCTCCGGCCGACTTGCCGCAACCTGAAATTCCGCACAAAAGCACTAAAAAAATTGCTGCATAAAATAGTAGCTGTTTTTGCTCTTTCATTTAATTTCCTCCATTGTTTTCTTTTTTACCCCTTGGTTCTACGCATGCTTTCTACAGCGAAAGCACCCTTTACCCGATGCTGCAATTCTTTTTCAATGTTCCCCCTTCCATAGAGCGGAAGCCGTTATGTCTTTATTGGCATAATGATTACAAAAAAAACCGATAAAAACAATCATGAGCCTTTTTATCCGCAATTGCTGTTTTCGTGCCAAATTCCATATGCCCTGATTTTCAAATTATATTGGAGAAAAATGAGAAAGTCAATCCCGGATGACGTTTGTTTTTTCGGCGCTACAGAAACGATCTGCCTTATTGTAATATGGGGCACATTACAATATAAGCAATCTTGTAACATTCTGCAGCAGATAAGAATAGCATAAGGAAGGCAATACGAGAAAGGAGGATTTTTGGTGCAGCGGTTAAAGCATTTTTTTATTGAGCTCTGGCAGGATGAAAGGGGACAGGGGACAGTCGAACATAGCTTCATTATGGCTTTTATCGCAGCTGTGACATTAGGGATATATCGTTATCTTGCGTAGTTGCAAAAACCTGCGGTGCAGGGCGCCCCGACACTTTATATCCTGCACGGCGGGCCTGTACCCTGAAATGAGGTGAAGAGTTTGAATAATTGTTTTTTCATTACCTTTTCTCTGGCTGCCTACATCGCTGTGGCGAGTTATTGTGATATCCGCCATAAGATTATTTCCAACCGTTTAAATATAACATTTTTCCTGGCAGCGCTGATCGTTCAATATTGTTCCGGCGGCCTATATGGGCTCGCTGTGGCCTCAGCAGGGGTGTTGGCAGGTTTTTCCATACTGATTATTCCCTACCGCAAGGAATGGGCCTGCGGAGGGGATGTGAAGTTCCTTATAACTGTCGGCGCCTTTGTCGGGCCCACGCAAATTTTCTTTTCAACTCTTTACGGGCTCGTTCTTATGGGCATTATTTCGGTTATTTACCTGTTAATCCGGGGGAAACCGGAACAGCCCAAAAAGGAAGAGGAAAAGGTGAAACAGCTCCCCTTGAGCGTTTTCTTCGGGTTGGGAACGTTATTTTACTGGCTGTATAGGCTGCTGATCCTTTCTTAATTTATTTTCATTATTGCTGCCGCTGTTTTGCAGCAGGGAAAAGACTTTCTTTCAGGCGGCGGGCGTTATGATTCGCTTCTCTGGAGCTCCCAGGCGGAAGCGGATCCCCCCCCGGCCGGCAGGGCGGATGGAATTTTGTTCCATCCGCCTTTGCTGTTAGAATGGGAATTGCAAGGCACAGTTCCTTAGCAGTTTCTTAAAGGAAGGGGGTGAACTACATGGCCGTCGTAGCTGTTTCTACAGGTGACAAGCTGCAGCTGAGAGTGCAGGTGGGGGTAAATCCCAAGAATGGCAATCCGCTTTACAGGAGCCGTTCATGGTCCAGGGTGAAACCCGGGGTAACCGATGAGCATCTCCACGAATTTGCCTCTGTGCTGGGCGAATTGGGGGCTGATGAGCTGGAGAGCATTACCAGGATCAAAAGCGTGGTGTTGATGGACGACGAGGGCTAAGCGGGTCGTCAAATGAAACAACAATGAAGCAATGGGGAAAGGAGGTGAATAGAGACGATGAGTGCACAGGTCCTGAGGATGAAGTTTCGCACCGAGGAGGGCAGGACTGCCACGATTAGCCTGCAAAATCCCGTCGACGAGCCCGATGTCGATGACGTTGTCGAGGCTATGAATGCGGTAATCGATTACGACATTTTTGATACCACCACCGGGGCGATCACGGAAAAAGTAAGCGCCATTTTGGTGAGAACCGAGGAGGAAGAGATCGTCGTCTTTTAGGGTGC
>CAZAQM010000101.1:5495-7582 GCA_964487385.1 uncultured Dethiobacter sp. | reverse complement strand
GTTTTACTTGGCCGGGGAAATTTTATGCAGCAGAAGGCAGAACTTTTACCCCGGGCAGCACCCTTTTCCCCGGCGGGAATAGGATAAAGGGAAATAGTGACAAAAAAAAGGAAGTGGTGGCTTTGGAGGAAAAAGCAATACATAATGGCTGGAAACTCGATTTTTCCTTCCCCCTGGGGGAGGGAACCCCCAAACCGCGCCAAAAAGGGCTGACGATGATCATCGATATGGGCATGGGCCCCGCATCAACGAAGGATCTTCTGGAAATGGGCGCCGGGTACATCGACTTTTGGAAATTAGGGTTTGGCACCTCTGCACTCTATCATCCGCAATTTCTCAGGCAGAAAATTGAGACGATCAACCGGCGGGGGATCAGGGTTTACCCCGGCGGAACGTTTTCCGAGATCGCCATCGCCCAGGACAAGTTAGTTTCATTCCTGGCCCGGGCAAAAGAGCTGGGGTTTTCCACCGTGGAGATATCCGATGGCACCATTCAACTGTCCCCCGAAGAAAGAAGCAGGGCAATCCGCACGGCGGTTGAAATGGGGTTTCTCGTTCTCTCCGAGGTAGGGAAAAAAGACGCTGGAGGAACCTTCCGGCCGGGGGCCATGGCCGAGCAGATTGGCCGGGATTTACAGGATGGAGCCTTTAAAGTTATCCTGGAGGCCAGGGAATCCGGCAAAAACGTGACCATTTTTAGCGATGAGGGCCAAATAAAAAAGGACCAGCTGGCAAAACTGCTGATGCAAGTGCCGGATCCGGGCCAAATCATTTGGGAAGCCCCGCTGAAAACCCAGCAGATTGACTTTATCACCGCTTTCGGCCCCGATGTCAATCTGGGAAATATCAAAGGAGCCGATGTCGTCGCCCTGGAATCGCTGCGCAGGGGTTTACGTTCCGATACCTTCAGGCTGTCTTTGGCGAAAAAGCCGGGGGCCGCCCGAATATCGGATTAAATTACATAATAATGGCCTTGGAATCATATATAAAATGAGGACTGCATAAAACTTGCCGGCGGGGGGCAAAAGGATTTGAACGGGCTTACCTTTATTGCCGCCATCTTTCTTCTGGGAATTCTGGCAAAATCCAATTCTTTGAGCATCGCAGCCGGCCTGATCCTGGTTATCAAGATACTGAACATAAGGAGCCTGCTGCCCCTGCTGGAAGAACGGGGGGTGGAAATTGGGCTGCTCTTCCTCATGCTGGCCGTCCTTGTTCCCGTCGCTCTCGATCGGGTAGGCACAAAGGAGATCATCGCCGCTTTCAGCTCCCTGCCGGGACTGCTGGCCATCGCCGGGGGCCTGATCGCCACAAGGCTCAATAATATGGGGATTCAGTTGCTGGAAAGCCAGCCCCAGGTTATTCTTGGCCTGGTCATCGGCTCGATCATCGGTATCGTCTTTCTGAAAGGCATCCCCGTGGGGCCGCTGATGGCCGGAGGGATCGCGGCCTTTTTTCTTTATCTGATCAATTTGTTTTCCCGCTAGAAGGGAGCAACAACCCATGACCCTGGTCTTTGCCCTATTCACGGCTATCCTCGTTTGGGCAGCCCTCTGCCAGCCGGTAAATTTTTTTTCCCGGGATAATTACCATTTTTATTTCAGCAGGCTATCCTCATTGATAAAGAAAAAACCTGTGACTCCCGTTATCAGGGCCAACACCCCTCCTGTGAGAAACATCAAATAAATGCCCCCGCCCAGGAACAGCGAAAAAGCCGGCGGACCCAGGGCCACCCCCAAAAAGCGAACGCTGCCGTAAAGGGAGGTTACGCCCCCCCGCCTGCTGCTCCGGGTGGAACTGGTCACCATCGTATTAACCGCGGGCAGAACCATCCCGCTGCCAAAACCCAACATGGCCAGGATGATCGGATAAACGACGAGGCTTTGACAGCAAAGGGGCAGGATACCCATGGCCGCCGCAGCAATGACCAGCCCGATTAAAAAAAACAACTTGTAATAGCGGCCTTCTTTTTTTAAATAAAGACCGCTGAGATAGGCCAGAATGGACATCGTCAACAGGGGAACGGAGAGCACCGCCCCCTTGATCACCCCCCCAAGCTTAAAGGATGAGACGAGGATATCCGAGGT
>CAZAQM010000101.1:3338-5471 GCA_964487385.1 uncultured Dethiobacter sp. | reverse complement strand
CAAAATGAAGAGGATCACCAGGCCGCCCGAAAAGGTCAGCAGAAGCGAAACGCCTTTTTGGGCGAAGATCCCTTTCATATCCTCCAGATATTGCCCAAAGAGCACGATTTGACCTGCCTCCTGCTGTTCCCGAACGAGAAAGCAGATCGACAGCGCCACCGGGAGGGACAAAATGGCATAAGAAAAAAAAAGAGCATACCAGGCGATCAAGGCCACGGCTGCGCCGATAACGGGACTGAGCACCTTTCCGATGCCGTTGCCCGCCTCGAGGATACCCATCCCCCAACTGCGTTCCTCCGCCGGCAGGAGATCCCCGGCAAGGGTCATGGCCAAAGGCGCTGTCCCGGCCGCGCCCAACCCCTGCACCACCCTTCCCGCCAGGATATAGGCGTAGGGATTCTGTAAAAAAACTGCTGCCAAGCCGGAAGCAAGCCCCCCCAGGCCGTAAAGAATCAAGGCGGGCACGATGATGATTTTTCTGCCGATCCGATCGGAGAGGTAACCTAGAAAAGGGATGGCCAGTGCTGCCGCCGCCGAAAAAAATGTGATAAACAAGCCAACCTGGAAACGGCTGATATGCAAGGCTTCCCTGATCGCGGGAAATTCGGGGATTAACATGGAGTTACCCAAAACCATTAAAAAAGGAACGAGGCTCAGGATGAGCACGCTGAGCTTTTTATCCGGCAAGGTGCATCTTCTCCCAACAGTGTTTTTTTAACCCAAGGCGTACAACCTTATTATTTACATCTGCCGGGAAAAAAGAGCATCCTCATTTTGGTAACGATATCCAACCTTGTTTCTACTGCAAATTTTGCCTTCTGCAGCAGAACATTTTTTTATGCCGCGAAACCAATTTTGTCTACATGCCCTTTCCTTTTGCTTCATCCCACCAGCTGTCCAGCTCCTGCAGGGTAAAGTTTTGATAGTCCCCTCCCCGGCTTTGCACCTGGGCATCGATATAGCGGAAGCGGCGAACAAACTTTTCCACAGCCCGGTTGAGAACTATTTCCGCCTCAACTCCCACAAAACGAGCCACATTAACCAGGGAAAAGAAAAGATCCCCCATCTCCTCGGCAATATTTTTTTCCTGTTGGCTTTCCAGCGCCGTGCACAGCTCCTTTAATTCCTCAAATATTTTTTCCAGGGCCCCCTGCCTGTCAGGCCAGTCAAAGCCCAACTGGGAGGCTTTTTTCTGTACCTTCTGCGCCCTGAACAAAGCCGGGAAAGCCTGGGGCAGCGAAAAAGGATCCTTTTTGCGCCCGCCCCTTTCCTCATTCTTGACCTGCTGCCAGATGATAGCTACCTCCCGGGCATCCCTGGCCTTCTCGTTCTGGAAGACATGGGGATGGCGGCGATAAATTTTGCGGGAAATCCCGTCGATCACCTGCCAGAGGTAGAAACTATCCTTTTCTGCCGCCAGCTGGCTATGAAAGATAATCTGCAGCAAAAGATCGCCCAGCTCTTCGCAAAGGGCCTGCGGATCCCGGCGATCGATGGCATCCAACACTTCATAGGCCTCTTCCAGGAGATAGGGTTGCAGGGAGCGGTGATCCTGCTCCCGATCCCAGGGACATCCCTCCGGGGAACGCAGTTCGTTGAGCAGGTGGACCATATCGCCCAGGTAGTAATAGGGGCGCGGGGGGAGGCGCAGGATAGCCCAGTTGCCGGGGGCGCCCGATTTCCCCAAATCTTCCAGGGGAGCGCTGCCGGATAGGCGCAGCGAGCCCGCCCCGCTGCAATCAAGAATGTCGATGGGGTGCCGGGAAGGGTAAAGGGGCCTCAGCACCTCCCGGGCCTTCCTCAGGATATGGCCGCCCCCTGCACAGGTGATGAAAAGCTCCCCCCGGGGCGGCTCCCGCAGCTCATCCAGGTTAAGGATATCGATCCACGTTACCCCCCGGGAAAAATTCAGGCCCCCGCCCCTTTCCCGCCAAAACTCCAGCACAGGACTTAAGAGATCCTCCCCGGGGAAAACCTCCACCTTCCAGGCATTCCCATCGGCCTGCAAAAGAATTTCCTGAAAGAGACCCTCGCCGGGCCACGGCCTTCCGGGAAAAAGACAGGCTGATTCCCCTCCGTCTTTAATGCTGTCCAGGATTGCCGCCGCCATTTTTTTCCTCAGCTCCGCAAGGG
>CAZAQM010000101.1:0-3277 GCA_964487385.1 uncultured Dethiobacter sp. | reverse complement strand
CCGGGCAAGACGGCAGGATCCCATGGCCTTGCAGCAATTTCAGGGGATCCTGCCCCCTGCCCAAACCGATAAGAAATAGCTTGCGCATCGTTGCCTCCCAAAAAGTTTTCTAAACTGCTTCGTAGCTCCGCGTTATTTTCGCCAGGTCCTGCAGGCAAGACCTTCAGGATGATCTTTTCACAGCGCTGACAAGGCGGGTGACAAGCCCTTCGCCCTATTTTTTCACCAGCCGGAAGCGCCGCGTCATTCGGAAAAGAGGGGTTCCCAGGCGGGGAATTGCCTTAAGATCCGCTTCCGTCAGGCCGCCGATGAGGATGAGGACCAACACGTAAACGGCCAGCCCCAGCAGAATTGCCGAGATGAGCAGTAAAGCCTCAGCCACTCTTCCCGATATGAAGGAACCGAAAACAGGGGACAATAATTTCGAAGAGATAAGCACGCCCCAGGACATAAAAAAGGCGGCAGCCAGGGGCTTGAGGAGCAGCTCCCGAAAACTGAAACGCCACCCGGTCAGCATGGATACCTTCCTAATATTGAAAAATGATGCCACAGAAAAACCGGCAACGGTTGAAAAAGCAGCCCCGCCAACGTGCAGGGCCGGCATCGCCGTCAAGACCCAGCTTAAGATAAATTTGATGACAGCGCCGAGCAACATATTTTTTACCGGATCGAGCGTCCTTCCCAAGCCCTGCAAGATTCCTGATGTAGCAGTATAGAGGGAAAGGAAGACCACGGCGAAGGAGAGTATTGCCAGAGGATAGGAAGCCTCGACATTGCCGAAAAGGACCAGGGTCGTGGGCTCCGCCAGGATAAAAAGGCCCAGGGAGGCCGGTATGGCAAAAAACAGCGTTACCCGCATTGCCAGCCCCGTCCTTTCGCGGATGAGGGAACTGCTGCCCAGGGCCTGGGCTTCGGAGATAGCAGGAACGAGGCTCATGGCCAAAGCTATGGTTAAGAGAACCGGCAGCTGTATAACGGAATTGGCCATGCCGGTTAGCTGCCCATAAAGGGCCGTTGCCTGCGCCGTGGTAAAACCTGCCTGGTGAAGCCTGAGGGGGACGACGCTGAGATCTACCAGGTTGATAAGAGGAATGACGAGGCTGCCCAGCGTGATGGGAATCGCCAAGGCGGCAATGCGGTAGAGAACCTGCAGCGAGCTGAAATCCTTTAGAATGATCTGACGCTCTATCTGCGCCAGGAAAACCTTCCTGCTCCTAAAAAACAGATAAAGAAGAAAGAGCAGGGAAAACAGGGCCCCGACGACAGCGCCGAAGGCCGCACCGGCAGCGGCAAATTCCAGGCCCCTGGGCAACAGCAAATAGACCAGGACGACGACGGCAATGATCCTGCCCAGCTGCTCCACGATCTGGGAAAATGCTGTGGGCATCATCTCCTGCTGCCCCTGAAAAAATCCGCGAAAAACCGACATGATGGTTACAAGAAAAATGGCCGGGGAAATGCCGATGAGCGGATAATAGGCCCTGGGATCCTGGGCTATTCTCCGGGCAAAAAGATTGGCGCCAAAAAAAAGCAACAGGGAAAAGCCTGAACCAAGAAATGTTAAAATAATGAGCGCTATTTTAAAAACCCGGTAGGCTCCCCGGAAATCCTTTTGCGCCAGATTTTCGGCCACAAGTTTGGAAACAGCAATGGGTATACCGGCCGTGGAAATAGCCAGCAACGTCGTATAGACGGGATAGGCCATCTGGTAAAGGCCAATTCCCTCATCCCCCATAACGGCGGCCAGAAAAATTTTGAGCCCGGCGCCCATCAGGCGGACGCCCAGCCCGGCCGCACTAAGAATTAATGCTCCTTTGAGAAAGGATTGGCCCCTCGACAAGCGTTCCTGCCCCCCCTGCCTTCTCTGTTTATGATTTATTATATCACATGAGCCGATAAAAAAAGCAGTAACATGGTACTGTTACTACTTAAGAGGGCAGTCATTCTTTCGTTTTAAAATATGACAGTAATTCCATACCCGGGAGATACGCTTTTACCCTATTGTTCCATTTGCTTGGCCAGAAAACCTGCCGCCGTTTCCACCAGTTTTAACTCCAAATCGCCTAAGGTAACCTCACTGTTTCTCGTACCCATGATGACTGCACCGATGGGATCCCCCTCGGAAATAATGGGAGCGATCACTTCGGCAAAAAACTTGGATAGATTTTCTTCCTCAGCATTTTGGTACATCTCGTGCTGGGCCGTATCGTTGATCAGAACACTGCGACGCGTTTCCATAATCTTTTCCACGGCTGAACTAAGAGGACGGTTAAGGAATTCCTTTTTTGGCGCACCGGAAACGGCAATAATCGTATCCCTATCGGCGATACAGGCGACATGCCCCATGACCTCATACAAGGAATCGGCATATTCCTGGGCAAAATCGCCCAATTCCCCAATCGGTGAATACTTTTTAAGGATAACCTCCCCGTCACGGTCAACAAAAATTTCCAGGGGGTCACCCTCCCTGATTTTAAGGGTCCGTCTTATTTCCTTGGGGATCACAACCCTGCCAAGATCATCGATGCGTCTGACGATACCCGTTGCTTTCATCTGCTGTTCCCCTCTTTTCCTTAATAAAGTTATTCTTTAAGACTTTTCCTTAGTATTAAACTAAGGGAGGGGTTTTATGCATTTTTCCGCTAAAAGGTTTCCACAGGAGTCTCCTCCAACAATCGATCAAAATATTCTTTAAAACGCATTTGCCTGCTTATCTCTATAGCTTCATCCCGGAGATCCTCGAAAGCAAGGACCTGTGCCTCTTCTTTTTCTGTAATTTTAATGATGTGGAAACCAAAACTTGTCTTGACGGGCAGGCTAATCTCCCCCGGCTCGAGGGCAAAGGCGGCCTCCGCGAAAAGCGGATCGATATTGCTGTCGGCGCCAATCGGCCCCAGCTCAACATACTGATCCAGGGAACGTTCCTTGCCCAGTTCCACAAAATCCGCCCCTTCCTGCAAAAGACGAATAATTTCCTCCGCCTCTTTCTCGGTATCTACCAATATATGGAAAGCGTAAACCCGGGGCGATCTTTTCAGAAAATCGGGATTCTCCTCCACAAATTTTCTGGCATCTTTTTCAGTTACCTCATCGCCAACATGTTTGTAAAGCAAATTGCGCACCTGTACATCCCGGAAGAGGGCCCCAAGGGCCGCCTCCTTCAGGCCAAGCTCCTGCAAACGGGCAGTGAATTCTTCCTCAGAATTGTAAACGCTTTTAACCATTTCATCCTTGCTGTCCCGGATGCCCTTTTCGATCTCCTCCTCATCGACCTCCA
>CAZAQM010000100.1:0-7788 GCA_964487385.1 uncultured Dethiobacter sp. | reverse complement strand
AATGTTCCCCTTTTTAGCCGCCGATATTTCATTTCAATGTTTTCTTTGGCATCCTCCTGGTCCCGTGCATCTAATTGTCGAAATATCCAAAGCATTTCTTTTTCCTGTTCTGATAATGGCAAAAGCTCGCCTATATGGTATTCTTTCTGTGATTCCTTTAAAAAGAGCTCCTCCAAAATAATTCTTTTTCCCGTAAGCATCCAATCAATCGTGACGCCTAATTCCCGCTTTAATGAAATTAATGTCTGTGCCGATGGAAAAGATTTGTTATTTTCTATATCACTTAAATTGCCACTTGATATGCCCGTTTTTTTATAGATATCCGCCTGTGTCAGGCCCTTTTTTTTACGGGCATATTTAATCCTTTTTCCGATTGTCTCCACCGAGACACCTCCTTTTCGTTTGACGGAGACGGTTCTCGTAAAACAATAAATTAGGGGTTGACAGTCTCGGAATCAGGAGATATAATAAACATAATATCTTTTGTTCCGTGCTGAAAACAAAATTCATTTTGGGAATTGGTTCTTCTGCATAAAATAAAATTACCAAAAATAGGCTGCAAAAATACAGCCCATAAAGACATAACAATTTTAAAGGGATCTGAATATGATGCCAAATCAGCCCCGAAACAAAAATTGTCCGTTAAATGGTCGCCGGTTTCACCTGATATTTTGCAATTAGAGTTTATGCAGTTGAATCATTTTTATACTTAATAAAAATTCTATCACAAAACCGGTGCAAAAAAAAG
Source organism: uncultured Dethiobacter sp. (assembly GCA_964487385.1). Classification (GTDB taxonomy): domain Bacteria; phylum Bacillota; class Dethiobacteria; order DTU022; family UBA8154; genus DUNV01. The sequence continues at coordinate 7,040 of CAZAQM010000100.1, read as the reverse complement.
AATTATTTTGAGGCAAAATTTTTCCCAAATTCGCAGAGGAGCTCCAATGTGAAGCGGGTGGACTATCATAAGGAATTGGAAAAAGAGAAGGAAAAACTCAACAGGCTTGCGGAACAGGCCTTGAATAACGGTACCCCCCTCACCGGAGACAAGGTACTTATGGAGCAGAACCGCAAAGTTGACGCTCTGATAGTCAAGATACAAAAGGAGAAGGAACGGCACAGGGAAAAAAAGCGGGAAGGGTAAGGCGGACAATTGCCTGGTGCGGATGCTGTTTGCCGGCTTCTAGCAAAATATGCCCTGATAAGCAGTTTTTCTGTTTGACAAAGCAAAATAGCTGTGATAGGATACCAATCATAAACTTATGTCATCAATATTAAATTAAATATTTGAAACCGTCGATTGAAAAGAGTAGGTGCTGGTTCGTGGGTTCCCAGAGAGTTGCGGATAGGTGCAATCGCAGCAGCCAACACAATGCCGAATGGATTCATGAGGGTGAAGGGAAAGGCCGCCAGGCTGAGTAATGCTCACCGGGTTTTCTGCCCGTTATCAGTGGAATGCGCATGTTAGTGCGTAGTGAGGTGGGTGTATAATTTTTACGCCAATTCAGGTGGCACCGCAGAAGTATAAGCTTTTGTCCTATGTATTTGGGATGGAAGCTTTTTTTGTTGCCAAGGAGAAAGGAGAAAACAATGGGTAAAGGCAGATTTTTACAGTACGGTGGACAATATGCTCCGGAGACAATGATGAGCGCTCTGCTGGAGCTCGAAGATGGATATAGACGATGGTGCAGCGATCCTGATTTTAAAGCGGAGCTGGCATCGCTGCTCAACAATTATGCCGGCAGGCCATCGTTGCTTTATTACGCGGAAAAGATGACAAACGACCTCGGCGGAGCAAAGATATATTTAAAGCGCGAGGATTTGAACCATACAGGTTCCCACAAGATCAACAATGTCCTTGGACAGGTGTTGCTTGCCAAAAAAATGGGGAAGAAACGCGTTATCGCCGAAACGGGCGCAGGGCAGCATGGTGTTGCCACAGCGACCGCCGCCGCTCTGCTGGATATGAAGTGCGAAGTATTCATGGGTGAGGAAGATACCGAACGCCAGTCGTTGAATGTCTACCGCATGGCCCTTCTGGGGGCGAAAGTACACCCTGTGGGCAGCGGAACGAAGACCCTCAAAGATGCCGTGAACGAGACGATGCGCGAGTGGGTGACAAGGATTGCCGATACGCATTATGTACTTGGTTCCGTCATGGGGCCTCATCCCTTTCCGCTCATGGTTCGCAACTTCCAGAAAATAATAGGCGAGGAGATACGTTCCCAGATCCTGAAGATCGAAGGGAGGCTCCCCGATGTGGTGATTGCTTGTGTCGGCGGCGGCAGCAACGCTATCGGCGCATTTTATGACTTTATTGGCGATAAATCTGTCAGGCTTATCGGCTGCGAGGCTGCAGGACGCGGTATTGATACCGGGCAAACAGCAGCAACGATAGCTACAGGGAAAGTGGGAATATTCCACGGGATGAAGTCCATTTTCTGCCAGGATGATTTTGGCCAGATTGCACCGGTGTATTCCCTTTCTGCAGGGCTGGATTATCCGGGAATCGGCCCCGAACATGCTATGCTCTGGGAAAAAGGGCGTGCCGAATATTTTCCGGTAACGGATGATGAAGCTGTGTCTGCATTTGAATATTTATCACGCACCGAGGGCATCATCCCGGCGCTGGAAAGCGCCCATGCCGTGGCATATACGATGGAACTGGCAAAAGAAATGGCGCCCGGACAGATCATCGTTATAAATTTGTCCGGACGCGGTGACAAGGATGTCGCAGCGGTAGCCCGCTATAAAGGGGTGTCCATCTATGAATAGGATAAAAAATGCTTTTGGAAAAGGTAAGGCACTGGTTGCCTTTATCACTGGCGGTGATCCGAATATGGAAACAACAGCAAGGCTTATCCGTGCAATATCTGCAGCCGGCGCGGATATTATTGAGATCGGAATTCCATTTTCAGATCCAATAGCGGAAGGCCCTGAGATCCAGGCCGCCAGTGCCAGGGCTCTGGCGGCAGGCTGTACCACAGACAAGCTGTTCGAAATGGCTGCAGGACTTCGAAAGGACATCAAAACACCATTGTTGTTTATGACATATGCAAATCCGGTATTCGCCTACGGAAAGGAACGTTTTATGAAAAGTTGCGCCAGATGTGGCATCGATGGGCTAATTATCCCCGATACCCCCTATGAGGAAAAAGGCGAATTTGCAGGTGTATGCAGGCTGCACGGCATCGATCTTATCTCCATGGTTGCGCCCACTTCAACCGGCCGCGCCGCGGCGATTGGAAAGGATGCCGAAGGATTCCTCTATTGCGTCTCATCCCTCGGTGTGACTGGTGTGCGTGCAAAATTGACAAATGAAATTGCCGGCGTAATAAAAATTGTGCGTGCAGCATCAGATATCCCCTGTGCCATTGGCTTTGGCATTTCAACGCCGGAACAGGCCGGAGAAATGGCCCAATACGCCGATGGTATCATCATCGGCAGTGCAATAGTCAAGATTATTGCCGATTATGGCGAAAATTGCATCGAACCGATCACGGCTTATATCTCGCTGATCAAGAAAGCAATTTCCGGACAATAATCTAAAAGGTGGGCATTGTGCGAATTGGAGATTTGCCTCCAAATCAACCACTGCCCATAGTATAAAAGAGATAGGAGTATAGGCAAATGTATAAAAAAATCTTATCAAAGCTTACCGCCCGACAGGATCTTTCGGCACAGGAAATATCAGACCTGCTCACGGCAATTGCCGGCAACGAGATAACGGATGTACAAATCAGCGGCTTCCAGGTTGCTTTATTAATGAAATCTCCAACCCTCGATGAAACCACGGCAATCGCCTCTGCCATGCGTGAAAACTGTATGCAATTGAAACCCAGGGTTGGCGAGCCCCTGATGGATACCTGCGGCACCGGCGGCGGGCTGAGCACCTTCAATATTTCAACAGCTACGGCTATCGTTGCTGCCGCAGCGGGTATTCCCGTGGCCAAACATGGCAGCCGCTCCATTTCAAGCCTGTCCGGTTCGGCTGATGTGCTGGAGGCGCTGGGTGTGAATATAAATTTAACCTCGCCGCAGGCGGAAAAACTCATTGAGGATATTGGTATCGCCTTTCTTTATGCGCCGCTGTTTCATCCGATAATGTGCAAGGTGCTCCCGCCCGAAACCGAATTGGGGATAAAAACCATATTTTACACTATCATCGGCCCCCTGATCAACCCCGCCCTGGCGACGCGGCATCTTATGGGCGTCTATAAAGCGGAGCTTCTGGACACCGTTACCAGGGTTGCCAAAGACCTTGGATATACCGATGCACTTTTCGTGCACGGCCTCGATGGCCTGGACGAAATTTCCCTTCTGGGCGCAACCCGTATTAACGAACTTAGAAACGGTGAGGTGAAAACTTACGAAATTACACCTGAGCAATTTGGCCTCAATCGCTGCACACTGGAAGATATCAGGGCCGGTACGCCGGATGCCAATGCCCGATGCCTTCAAGACGTTTTTGGCAGAAGGGATGCCGGTCCGCGCCGTGATGCAATCCTTATAAATGCTGCGGGCGCCCTGTTTATTGGCAACCGTGCTTCCAGTTTTGCAGATGGGATCAAAATGGCGGCAGAACTTATCGACAGCGGTGCGGCTGAACATAAGCTGGAAGAGCTGCAAAAGGCCTCCAATGCCTTTTCTTTCTGATATGAAACGTAAATTTTCTGACGCAATACTCAACACGGCGGGGCAAGGGAAAATTCCCATAATCGTTGATATCAAGGCATACTCACCAAAAGAAGGCGATTTGATGCGGGGGCGCACTCACTCCGAAATAGCCCTGACCTTTAAAAAGGCAGGTGCGCCTGCCTTTGCCGTGATTACGGAAAAAGATCATTTCCGCGGTTCCCTTGAAGCGTTGCGCAAGATTGCCGCGATCAGCGGCCTGCCTGTTTTACGTAAGGACTTCATCACCAGAACGAATGAGCTGGAGGAAACGGTGCAGGCAGGCGCCTCGGCGATTCTCCTGATTTGTTCAATGCACAGCCCGCAACGGCTGAGGGAACTTTTCACCGTCGCCCATAAGTTGGGTCTGGAGGTACTCCTTGAGGTCCATACAGCCCGGGAGATGAAAATTTCCGCCGCTTTGGGGGCAAAACTTATCGGCATAAACAACAAGGATATCCGCAGGCTGGAACTTGATGATGGCACTGTGGCCCGAACGCAGGCTCTAGCCGGGGAGGCCCCGGAAGGCGCGCTCATCATCAGCGAAAGTGGACTTCATACCCGCGCGGACGTATGCGCGGCCATGGATGCGGGAGCCGATGCCTTGCTAATTGGCACAGCTCTGCTTCAGGCGGCGGATCCTGCAGAATATTTTAAAGTTCTATGCGAAGCGAGGTAGTGAAAAATTATCAAGCTTAAAATCTGTGGACTTATGAACGAATCGGACGTACGGCTTTGTGCCGCTGCCGGTGCAAATATGCTTGGCTTTGTGGTAAATTACCCGGTTCCGGTACCGTGGGGACTGTCAGGGGAGCAGGCGGCAAAGCTGATCGCCTTCGTCCCGCCAACGATCAAAAGCTGTATCGTGACCGGCGGTAAAATGGAGGATATACTATCGCTGGCTATGGAACTTCGGCCTGATTATATTCAGCTGCACTATAAGGAAAGCTTTATGGAAACAAAGCATCTGGCGAAAGTCCTGCTATCCCATGGCATAAAAACTATTAAGGCCATTTCCATAAAAGAAGACGGCAGCAGTGAAATGCCGGAATTCTCCTCTGCCGGCGAAGCTATCGCTGCCTTTGCTGATACTGAGGTAGCCGCTGTCTTGCTGGATACCCGCTGTGCTGCCTCCCCGGCCTCACCCTCGCGCCAACTCGATATTGATTTCTGCCGTGATATCGTCCAGATCCCCGCAAAGCCGCTTATACTTTCCGGGGGCATTACGGGGGATAATCTCGGCCGGATCCTAAGCGTCGTAATTCCTTTTGGCATCGATATTCTTACCGGCAGCGAAGATTCGCCCGGCCAAAAGAGAAAGGGGAAAATAGATAAAATCTGCTCAATAATAAACCAGTCTTCCGGCAGTGTTCAAAGGCCTCTTGATGATAGGAATTTCTGATTTGAAAAACGGCGGATATTTTCTTATCGATCTGCTTATGAGGGGATCCTACATGGTTGAGGATTCTACCGGTGCGGTGGCCCGCATTGCCAATGCAGCTTTCCAACAGGTGGAAATTACGGAAACACTGTGTGCAAGTATCCGGAAAGTTGGCTGCCAGCGAGGATTTTAGCGATGCATTAAATACCAGTGTCAAAAATTTTCATGATGCCGTCCGCAGAAGCATCGTTTATTGATTTCCTGCCGGCAGCAGGAAATTTTTTAATTATAAGCCCTTCACTTTATTTGGCAAGTTTGTCGTTATCCGGGAAGATATAACTGAAAAGAACTGTGGTAAAAGTTGCAGCAATGACCGATGCGTATGTTTCGGTAAAGGCAGGGCTAAGCGGAAAGCTGCCGGTGACTGCCTTGCAGGCTACCCAGAAAAAGCCCGTCATTCCCGTGGCAATCATGGACCATACAGCCCCGCGCTGGGATGTAAACCTCCAATAGATGCCGAAAAGAAGGACGACAAACAAAGCGCCCCTCAGGCTATAGGCGAAATAAACCATATCCAGGATGGCCGTCCCGCTGTAAAAAATTAGGGCCAGCAAAACACAGCATACCCCGGCCAGTCCGGTGGAAACCCGGGAAACGAACAAAATTTCCCGATCTGATGCCAGAGGGTTAAAAACGCGCTGGTAGATGTCCTTGGTAAACATAGTCCCCGAGGCCAGAATGATTGGCGAGATGGTGGAAAGGACCGCCGCAAAAATTGAGGCCATCACCAGACCGCCGATGAGCGGATTCAGTTCCATCAGCAATGTCGGCAAGGCAAGTTTGGCATCAGTCAGGTTTGGGAACGTCACCTTGGCGGCCATTCCCAGCAAAGCAGTAAGGATGCCAAAAGGAGCAACGATCAGAGCGGTTAAAAAAGCGGCTTTGCGGGCCACATGTACATCTTTGGCGGCCAGGATGGGCTGGATGCCCGCCTGGGCAGTGCAGGCCCCCAGGATGGAAGCGATGATCCAGGAGGAAACCTTGGGCCAACCGACGCCGCCTGCCTGGAAGTATGGTTCTGCCGGCAGGGCGGCTGTCAGGGCGGAGAAACCGCCGATATATCTGCTTACGCTGCATAAAGCGATAACTACCCCGCCATACATGCAGATCAGGTGCAAAATGTTCGTATAGCCGATGGCGTTCATGCCGCCGCCCAGCGTATAAATAATAAAACCCAGCCCCATGACGATTACCGCAATTTTAAAATCCAACCCCAATACCGTTACGCCGAGGGTGCCTGCGGCAATGATTTGTGCCGTTCCCACGGCGATCATGACAAATGTCAGAAGCAGGCTGGCTACTATACGGGATTTTACCCCCAAATATTTTTCCATGATTCCCGGAACGGTGACCGTATCCAGGCTGCGATAGAGCTTGGCAAAGAAAATGGCCAGGACAATAATGCCAACCCCATTGGCCACCGTATACCAGGCGCCGGAAATACCCGAGGAAAAACCATATTCGGAAACGCCGGTGGTGGAAGTTCCCCCCAGCCACTCGCCTGTCCCGGCCGCCACGCACATGAGCACACCAAGCCCGGCCCCATGGAAACTAGCCGATGAAGTTGATTTCCGGGCATAAAGCCCGATAGCGATCGTCAGCAAAAGATAAAGGACAATGATAACAAGCTGCATTGACATAATAGTCCCCATATTCTGACGGGATTAACCGTCTATCAGCTACTTTTTGCCCTTATTATAACAACTTATTGCGGTTTCTCATAGTCGTTAGCCCGGGATAAGCCTGGAGGAAATCTGTTTATTGTCCAGATGGTGGCCGGCATGGAGGCGGCGTGAACGTGGCACAGGATGGATGTTGGAATC
>CAZAQM010000099.1:0-7812 GCA_964487385.1 uncultured Dethiobacter sp. | reverse complement strand
CTGGCTACTTTGGAAAACAAGATTTCCACCTTCCGCCCCTTTTTTTCTTAACCCATTCAATTCCACATAAAGGTGTATATTCCTGCCATAATTTCAGTTAACGCTAATTGCCTGCTATTTTGTTTAATTGGCTCCTATATAACCTGAGTATTGTTACCACTAAGCGGCAAAGGAAAGATAAGTTTAAAAATTCTGAGCAAGCTTTTAATAGGGCAAGGTAATGCCCCCTACCTTCCATGAGAACTGCAAATAAAATATGATAACAATAAATAGGGACAGTTGTAAATATAACTAGAATATGTTATATTCAATCTAACTCATTACATATTTTTTCTAACTAATCAATCAGGGTATGCACAAATTTGTCGTTTTAGGCCGAAATGGCGATTATTTGTGAATAGCCTCCCGGGTGGTGATCGATGAAAGAGCAATTTATTTAAGATAATAAGGCAAAAGGCAGCAATGGATCCCGCTACTTTGGCAGTAAGGATGACTTTTACTAATTTAGCTGCGAACGACGCAATTATTTTGCTCTACTCAAAGCCCTCTTCTTACCTACAATATACCAATAATTTTGAACTAACTGCACTTAAAAAATCACAATACTTTTACTACAATTTAATGTTCTTTGTTTGACCGTGAAATCATAGGCAGCAACGGCGTTGTTTTTGTTTGCCCAAGTTGTTTATTTGCCTTGGTTTTAGATTTATGCAGCGAATTCTTAAGTGGAGGAGGACGGAGAAAGACTATGGATGAAGCCAAAATTGATCAGATCATTGAAAAGCACCAGTGTAAAGCCAGTTCGCTTATTCAATTACTGCTGGATATTCAGGAAGAAAGTGGATGGCTCTCGAAAAGAATCTTGGAAAGGGTCAGCGAAAAATTGCAGATTCCCCTGGGTGGGGTACAGCAGACGGCTACTTTTTATAAGGCTTTTCGTGTAGTTCCCAAAGGCGAACATGTCATCAATGTTTGTAATGGTACTGCCTGTCACTCCCGCGGCTCACAAAACGTTATGGAAAAAATTGTAGATATAATTGGCATAGGACCGGGCGAAACTGATTTGGATCAGTCTTTCAGCCTGGAGTCCCGCAACTGTCTTGGCCGCTGTGCCCTTGGTCCGGTGGTGGAAATCGACGGAAAGGCCCACAGTATAAGCTCGCTTGACGAAATAAATGACGTAATAAAAAAATATGAGTGAGGGAAGATTATGGCAAAGATAAAATCACCCGAGGGGTTAGGAAAGTTTAGGCAGGAACTTGTGGCCGAAAGAGATCCAGACATACCCTGCATTTCGGTGTGTAGCGGATCTAGTTGTCTTGCATTGGGTGCCGACGAGATTTATGCCGCCTTTGAAGCAGAAGTGGCCAGTCAGGGCCTGGAGGCCGAGGTAACCATGAGGTCAGGCGGATGCCCCGGACTTTGCGAAAAAGGTCCTATCGTGGTCATCTATCCGCAGGAGATTTGTTATCTGCAGGTAAAGCCCGAGGATGTTGCGGAGATCATCACGACGACCATCAGGGAGAAGAAGGTCGTGGAGCGCCTTCTGTATAGCGATCCCTCCACGGGGGAAAAGGCTGTACATGAATATGATATTCCTTTTTACAAGAACCAGATGCGCCTTGTCATCGGTAATAATATAAAGATTAATTCGAAAAGCATTGATGACTATATTGCGGTTGGCGGCTACTTAGCTTTGGAAAAGGTTATGGGCGGCATGACGCAGGATCAGGTCATCGAAGAGATCGACAAATCGAATTTGCGGGGGCGCAGCGGCAGTGGTTTTCCGGTTGGTTTCAAATGGGAATCATGCCAGAAATCCACCGGCGGGGAACCCAAATATGTTATCTGCAACTGTCACGAGGGCGATCCTGGTGCATTTGCTGACAGGAGGCTGCTGGAGGCCACTCCCCACACCGTCCTCGAAGGGATGATCATCGGCTGTTATGCCATCGGGGCAGCCGTGGGCTATATTTTTGTTGGGGACGAGTTTCCCCTGACGGTGGAGAACGCCCGGCTGGCCATCAGGCAGGCTGAGGAGTACGGGTTTTTAGGTAAAAATATTCTCGGATCGGGTTATGACCTTACTATAGAAGTTTACATAGACGGCGGCGGTTACGTTCTTGGAGAGTCCACTGCCCTGATGGCCTCCATGGAGGGTAAAATAGGCGAACCTCGAACTAAATATGATCACGGCACGGATCGGGGATTGTGGGCCAAGCCGACAGTCCTGAACAATTTGCAATCCTGGGCCAATGTTCCCTATATCATTAATCATGGCGCCGAAGCGTGGAAAGCCATCGGGACTGAAGAAAGCACGGGAACAAGGGTTTTTTCCCTAAAGGGAAAGGTAAATAACACCGGAATGATTGAAGTTCCCATGGGCATGACCTTTAGGGAGCTGATTTATGATGTGGGCGGCGGTATTAAAGGCGATAGAAAGTTCAAGGCACTGGAGGCCGGCGGGCCGATGGGAGGTTTTATCCCTGAGAGCCTGCTCGATACCCGGATAGATTACGAAGAGATGAAGAAAGTTAATCTGGCGATGGGTCCCGGCCTGCTGGTGATTGATGAAGATACATGTATTGTGGATATGGTCAAGTTTTTCCTCACCTTTTTAGCCAATGAATCCTGCGGTAAATGTACACCTTGCCGCGAAGGTCTCAAGCAGATGCTCTTTATTCTCAATAAGATTACTGACGGACAGGGCCAAATGGACGATCTCGAACTTTTAGAGGCGATAGCTTCGCTGCAGCAGGATGCAGCCCTATGTGCTCTGGGGCAGGGGGCAGCAGGTCCCTTGCTTACCACCCTCAAGCATTTCCGGGAGGAGTACGAGGCTCATATCGTGGAAAAACGTTGCCCGGCGGGCGTCTGTAAGGCATTATCGCAGGATAAAATATATACGCAAGTGAGGTAAAAAAAATGGGCGTAGTTAATTTGACTATTGATGGTATAGAAGTTCAAGCCGCTAAAGGCATGACCGTTCTCGAAGCGGCGCAAAGCGTCGGCATCGATATCCCCACCCTTTGCCACCATGAAAAGCTGGAAACCTATACGGCCTGCAGGCTTTGCCTGGTGGAAGTAGAAGCCAGGGGCAGGGTAAAACTCGATACAGCCTGTTCTTCGCCCGTCAAGGAAAATATGATCGTGAGGACGAAGACGGAAAGGATCGTACAGATCCGCAAAACGCTGCTGGATCTCATGCTCGCCCATGCCCCGGATTCCCGGGAATTGCAGGAATATGCCAAAGAATATGGCGCCGAAAGAAAGCGTTTCGAAAAAATGCCCTCCTTTTGCATACATTGTGGCCTTTGTGTGAGATATTGCGCTGAGGTAAAGAAAAATTTTGCTGTTGTTTTTGTGGGCAGCGGTGTAAAACGGGAAATTAGTTTCGTTCCGGAGATAGCTTCCCGGGTATGCTGGGATTGCAAGGAGTGTTTCCCGCTTTGTCCGACGGAGGCCTTGCAGGCAGCCTACGTTTTAAATGGAGCGCTGATGACCTCTTTGCCCACCCTGGCAGAGGTATAAGTCCCAAGGGGGCTAAACGAAAACCCAGGATCCCCCGCAACGCCCGGGATGACCAGAATGGTGACTTTATAACGGTGACAACCAGGCTTTCATAGCGATGACGGGCCTTCATGGCGATGACAACGATATCGGGTTTTTTAGCAAGAGCAAAGGAGCGTTTCCCCCATTGTTTTGGGAAAACGCTTTTTTGCTTTGTTTTCACTGTTGCTTTTCTAGGGTTAATTCTACTATAATAATTCTGTTCCAATAAATTATTTTTGACATATGCTCATTAATTGTTTAAAATTAAATGAACATATTACCACTAAATGAGTAAGTAAAAATTGTATGATCAAAAGGAGGAACCAGGGTACAATGGCTTCAGACCAACCATCAGGAATTGAAAAAATATACCGCAAGGAAATCAAACATGTTATCGCTGTGGGCAGCGGCAAGGGCGGGGTGGGGAAATCTTCCGTTACCGCTCTTTTAGCTGTGGGGGCCAGACGCGAAGGTTTTAAAGTGGGTATCCTCGATGCCGATATCACCGGCCCGAGCATCCCGAAAATGTTTGGGTTAAAGGCCTTGGAGAGGAACAAAGGTTTTGCCCCCATGGAGACCTCCCGGGGAATTAAAATCATGTCTTTAAACCTGCTGCTTCCCAGCGAGGATGATCCAGTCATCTGGAGGGGGCCGCTCATTGGCGGTACAGTCAAGCAGTTCTGGACAGAGGTCGATTGGGGAGAGCTTGATTATCTCTTTATCGACCTTCCTCCCGGCACGGCGGATGCACCCCTTACGGTCATGCAGACCATACCGTTGGAGGGGTTGGTCATCGTCAGTTCGCCGCAGGATCTGGCCGTCATGGTCGTCAAAAAGGCCCTGAAGATGGCCGGGGCAATGAATATCCCGGTGCTGGGACTGGTGGAAAATATGAGCTACCTCATTTGCCCCGACTGCGGGAGCAAACTGGAGGTTTTCGGCCCGAGCAAGGGCGAAGAAGTGGCCTCCGTAACCGGTGTACCGCTGATCGATATTCTTCCTTTGGATAAAAAACTGGCGGAATTCTGTGATAGTGGTCAGATCGAGGAATATGAAACTGATCTGTTTAAAAAAATTAAGCTATAGAGAGTGCTGGGAGAAAGGGGTTTGTCGTAGTAATCTGCTGCCTGGGACCTTCCGGGAATATACGGCCAGGAGTGCTGCCAAAAAAACAATTTGGGGGAGGGTTCTTCGTAATGTATTCTGAAAAAATCTTGGAGCATTTTTTATACCCAAGAAATTTGGGTTATATCCCCGATCACGATGGTCAGGGGAGGATGGGCGATCCCAGTTGTGGGGATTATTTGCATATCTATATCAAGGTTGCCGACAACTGCATCGAGGATATTAAATTTGAAATAATGGGTTGTCCGGCGGCTATTGCCACCAGCAGTGCCCTTACCGAACTGGCCAAGGGAAAAACCCTGGACGAGGCTCTCGAAATTACGGATCACGATGTGATCAGGGCACTCGGCGGGTTGCCCGATCCCAAGGTTCATTGTTCCAATCTTGGGGCCGGGGCGCTCCATCTTGCCGTCCAGGATTACCTGGAAAAAAGTAAAAAGAAATGAAATGGCAACAGTAGTTATTTTGCGCAAGGTACTGTTTTTGTGCAGCCTCGTCGGGCAGGATTGCCCTTTTGACGGGGCTTTTTGCACCGCCGGCCGGATTAAAGCAAAGTTATTGACATATGTCCATTTAAAGTTTAAAATAAATACTGAGCTTATGCTCAAATTTATACTATTCGAGGAGACATCTAAAATGAAAATTGCCATTTGTTCTGAAGGGCCTGGACTCGAAAGTGCGGTAGATCAGCGATTTGGCAGGTGTTTGCATTTTGTTTTTGTCGACGCTGAGGGCAAGGTTTTGGAAAAAAATGCTAATCCCAGCGTAGGGGCATCGGGGGGCGCCGGCGTGCAGACGGCACAGTTTATCGTCGATCAGGGCGCCGACGTGGTGCTGGCAGGTAACGTGGGGCCAAAGGCTTTGGCAGCGCTTTCTGCTTCCGGCGTCAAGGTTTATACCGGCATCAGCGGAACGGTAGCGGATGCTCTGGAACAGTACCAACAGGATAAATTAACGATCGTTACCGACTCCACTGTTCCCCAACATTTTGGACTGGGCGGAAGGAGATAAAAGATGATTTTAGCTATCGCCAGCGGCAAAGGCGGAACGGGAAAAACTACTGTCGCTGTTAACCTTGCTTTGGCGCTGAGCCAAAAAGAAAAGGTCCAGTTTATCGATTGCGATGTGGAAGAACCCAACGCCCATATTTTTCTAAAACCTGCTTTTGAACCCCCGGAAACGGTTAGTATCCCGGTTCCGCAGGTGGATGAGGAGAAATGCACTTATTGCGGCAGGTGCAAGGAAGTTTGTTCCTTTAATGCCATTGCCGTCTTCAAGGAAAATATTCTCGTTTTTCCGGAACTCTGCCATGGCTGTGGGGGTTGTGCCTATTTCTGTCCGGAGAAAGCAATCGTGGAGGTTCCCCGGGGTATCGGCACTATTTCCGGGGGAAGTGCCCACGGCATTGATTTTTTGCATGGAAACCTGGATCCCGGCGAAGCAATGTCACCGCCCCTGATCGATGCCGTAAAAGAGCGAATCGATCCCCAAAAGATCGTCGTCATCGACGCTCCGCCGGGAACTTCCTGCCCGGTGGTCACGGCGGTGAGGAGCAGCGATTTTTGCCTGCTCGTCACCGAGCCTACCCCCTTTGGGTTGAACGATCTCAGCCTCGCCGTACAGATGCTGAGGAAACTGGGCATTCCTTGCGGCGTGCTCATTAACCGTGCCGATATCGGCGACAAGAGGGTGGAGGATTTTTGCCGGCGGGAAGGGGTGCCGGTGCTCATGCATATTCCCTGGGACGCAGAGGTGGCCAGGCTCTATGCCAGGGGCGAGGCGGTGGTGCTGCATTCCGATCCGTGGCGGGAGCGCTTTGCCGGGCTTTGGGCAAAGATTACCGCTGCCTGTGATGCGGCGAAAGAAGAAATGGAGAGAAAAGAGGTGGATGCCGGATGAAAGAAATTACCGTTATAAGCGGCAAGGGGGGGACCGGCAAAACCTCCTTAACAGCATCTTTTGCCGCCCTGACCGATAAAGCCGCTTTTACAGACTGCGATGTTGACGCCGCCAATTTGAGCCTGATCATGCGGCCGGAACTACTGGAAACCCATGATTTTAAGGCCTCCAGGAGGGCTTTTATCCAGGAGGATAAGTGCGTCAACTGCGGCCTTTGCCGCGAGCTTTGCCGTTTTCGCGCTATTACAGAGGATTTTGCCGTCGATCCCCTTTCCTGCGAAGGCTGCGGGGTTTGCTTTTACGCCTGCCCTGAAAAGGCCATTACTTTTGATGAGGTGGTTTCCGGGCAGTGGTTTATTTCCAAAACCCCCTATGGGCCTCTGGTTCATGCCCGCCTGGGGATTGCCGAGGAGAACTCCGGCAAACTTGTTACCCTGGTCAGAAGCCGGGCCAAGGAACTTGCCCTTAAGGAAAACCGCAAATATATTATTACGGATGGCCCCCCGGGTATCGGCTGCCCTGTCATCGCCTCCCTGGCCGGGGCCTCTTCGGCGCTGGTGGTCACCGAACCAACCCTGTCGGGTGTTCATGATCTGGAGCGCGTGCTGGCGGTTTGCCAACATTTCGGGGTACCTGCCATGGTCTGCATCAACCGCAGCGATCTCGATGAGGAAAATACGCGGAAAATAGAAGAGTACTGCCGGGATCAGTCGGTGCCGGTAATCGGCAAGGTACCCTTCGACAAGGTTGTCACAGAGGCAATGGTGGAAGGATTGCCCGTGGTGGAATATAGCGACGGCGCAGTTACCCGGGAAATTAAGAAAATTTGGGGCAAGCTGGTCGATCTGTTTGAAAAGAGTTAAAAGGGATTTTCATGCTATCTTTTATGATGGGAGTCGAGATCATGTCCATTTACGAATTCGAGGGTAAAAGGCCCCGTATCGATGCCACCGCCTTTATTTCACCTGAAGCAACGATCATAGGCGATGTGGTTATTGGAAAGGGATGCTATATTGCGCCCGGCGCCCGGTTGCGGGGCGATTGGGGAGCGATCATTGTGGGCCCCTGTTCCAATATCCAGGAGAATTGTATAATCCATGCTGCCCCGGAGGATACGGTTATACTGGGTGAAAGGAGCCATATCGGGCATGGCGCCATACTGCACGGACCGAAATTGGAGGATCATGTCACTGTAGGTATGGGCGCCATTGTTATGGACAGGGTCAAGGTGGGAAC
>CAZAQM010000098.1:0-7901 GCA_964487385.1 uncultured Dethiobacter sp. | reverse complement strand
CTTTGACATTTTTAAAATTAGCACTCTTGAATCGAGAGTGCTAACCTTTGTCTCCACAATACCATCACCTTAATAATTTGTCAAGATGAACTTTCCAAATTTAGGATTGCAATCTATTCTATAATGAGTTCGACATTTTTGCCCGTTCGCACATCGATGAGCCCTTCCTCGCAGATGCGGAGGAAGGGGATGGCAGGAGTGGTAAGGGTAACCAGCGTTATATTGACGCCGGCAAAGGGAAAACCCAGCCCGGCGGCGGCCTGCTGAATCTTTTCGCATCCCTCGAGCGTATCTTCAATGGGAGCTTGGCTCAGGTAACCGCCAATGGGCAAGGACAGCTCGGCCAGAATTTCCCCCCCGGCACAAACGACCTGGCCGCCCTGCATTTCCACGATCCTGTTGACGGCAAGGGCCATATCCTCCTCATCGGCCCCAACGACAACAATATTGGTCAGATCCCAGGCCATACTGGTGGCTATGGCCCCTTTTTTTAAGTTGTGCCCCTTAATCAAGCCTACAAAATGTTTGGTGGGACTGGAACAGAAATCGATGCCGGAAACCTTTAAAAGATCCTTCACGGGATCTGCCTTGATCATCCCCCCGGACGGGGTAACGGTAAGCCGGGCTTCCTTTGTAACCAGATCGGTAACCTGTTCGATGACGCGCACCTGCACCCGATCGGCAGCGCCGGAAACACTGATTTGAAAATCCTCGGATGTAAATTTTTTGCTGATACGCATATATTGACTTGTCCATGAAGGAAAAAAATGCTTCTTCGGCTGCACTAACAGCTCTTTGCAATGGGCAACGATTTTCCCGTTGCTGATAACATATTCCGCGTTGATGGTCTTCAGATCCGGAATGATAACCATATCGGCGTATCTTCCCGGGGCAATACCGCCCAGACAATGGTCAAGATGCAAGCATTCAGCGGCATTGATCGTAACCATTTGAATGGCTTTAATGGGATCGATGCCCTGATCGATGGCCCTTTGCAGGATAATATCCATATGCCCTTTTTTCACCAGCTGCTTCAGGGAGACGCCATCCGAAACCAGGCAAAGCCGCCTGAGATCCGGTATCAGATCCTGTATCCCGCTAATGGCCGTGAGATCCCGGCGTATCTCCCCTTCCCTGACGAGAACGTAAATTCCCAATCGCAGCCTATCCAACACCTCCTCCAGGGTAATCGGTTCATGACAGGAGGTTACCCCGCAGGCAGCATAAGCGACAAGCTTATGTTCCTTGGCTCCGGCAGAATGGCCGGAAACGATCTTTCCCGCTTTCAGAGCCTCTTCAAAGAATTCCAGCAACCTCCTGTCCCCATCGGCAAGGGCCTGCCAATACGTTTCTCCCAGCCCCAAAACATCATCCCTGGCCAGAAGTTCCCGCAGCTGATCCATGCCGATCGCCTCCCCTGCCGCCCTGGGGCTTAAAGTGGCCATAGTAGGGATAACGCCGAATATTTTAAGGGGCTGTTCCTTGCAGGATTCCAGATATGCAACGATCCCCCGATAGCCCAAGGGGAAGACCAATTCGATCAGTTCGGTAACGATGGTGGTCGTGCCGCCCCGCATGCTGTACTTCAAAAACTCATCCGCTGTGCAATAGTAGCACATATGAAAATGTGCATCGATAAACCCGGGGACAACGGTTTTGCCCGCGGCATCAATAATTTCTGTGCTGGGCCCGAGCACCTTTTCTATATCCTTGCCTACATAGGCAATATGTTCCCCCCTGACAGCAATCCCGTACCCCTCCTGCACTTCTCCGCTATAGACATTGACCAGCGTTCCGTTGACAACAGCCAAATCTGCCTTTTCGCTGCCCCCCGCAGTTCTGTATAAGGCAATTCTTTGCTGAAGATCCACGACGATTTGCACCTCATTTCTGTAATGAATTAAACTACGTTCTGAACTGCATAATTACACCGCATCACTTATATACCGACGCCAGTGCCTTTTTAACCTCCCCGGGTGTGGCAAAGCGCCGTGATGGTTCCCTGGCCGTCAGAGTAGCGATGATCTCCTCAAGCCCGGGATTAATTAAAGGGCTTCTCAGGCGCGGCAACGGCAGGGCGTGCCTCGATTTATGGAAGAAAAGGAGGGCCTCAACGGATTGGATGTCAAAGGGGAGAAAACCGGTGACCAGTTCAAAAAGAATGATCCCCAGAGAGTAAAGATCGGCCCTCTTGTCGACCCCTTCGAAAGCCACTTTCAAACTTTGACTGTTTACCAGGCCTGTCCTGAAATTGTCAAAAAGTGTTCTGTTTTTAAATCTTTCCGGAGCGAAATAATAGAGGCTGGGCAAAAAAGAAGGGCGTTTTTTAATCTCCCTTGGATGAAACACCCTTTTGCCTTCCAAAGCTGACAGATAATCAAAACCGCTTATCTTCAGCTCATTGTTTGCCGATATAAAGATGTTCTGCGGCTTAAGCCCCCCATGTAGGCTATCCATATGGCGGCTGTAATAATATGCGAGGGCATCACATATCTTCATGGCAATTTCCACGACGATTTTAGACGGGATCGGGCCCCGTGTTTTAATTATGGAAGCCAGATCGTGCTCTATATACTCCATGGCATAAAAGAAGGAACCCTCGACTAAGCAATCCTCATAAACGGAAATAAGGTATGGGCCGCACCCCTCTAGATTGCGCCAGGATTTTAGTATTCCCTGGATACGCCGGATGGCCAGGGGGTCGCCAAGAAGGTCCCGGTATAGGTGCTTGATGGCAACCTGGGCGCCTTTTTGCCTTTCCCTGCCCAGCAGAACCTGCCCCGAGGGGCCGTTGCCGAGCACCTGCAGGGCTTCATATTTTCGCCAAAAATTTGGCCCCATGCTTCTTCTGTAGACATCCTTTTTAAGGTGAAAGGAGGGCAGGAACTCGTTGATATGTTTCCGCCATTCCTCGGCTCTAAGGTGGCTTTCGCGCTGCAGGGCTTTTTCCAGCAGATCACAAAGCTCCAGAAAGCCCATACCCAGAGCAGCATGCTGCTCCCCGGGAATTTTCCTGGCCAGCTTCTCTGCCTCGGGGCTGTTGCCCATCTGAAGATGCACCCTGGCCAACCCCGCCACCGCTTTCCAGTAATAGGCGCTTTCGGGGGGCACACCCCCATAATATTCCAATGCCCCGTGCCAGCGTTCCTCGTCTTCTCTGATCATTCCCAATAAAAAGTGGCCCAGGTAGTAGGATTCCTCCTCCCCAGGCGGCGTGGGATGAAGCAATGCTTCGGCCTTCTGTAAATCGTTGAGAAGATAATAAAGATGGGCTAAGGCCAATTTTTCCTCGGGATCATTATGCAATGTTTTTGCTTTCTCCAGACAGTCTTTTGCTTCCGTAAACATCCCCTGGCGCTGGTAAAGCCTGCCCATGCGCAGGAGTATATCGCCATCGCCGGGAGAGATAGAGTGCAGGTGGAAGTAAAAGCGCAGCTTGTCCATATCCGATCGGCAATGCAGCAGGGCCTGGCGGTAAACGAGCCTGGCCTCCTCCGGACCTCCCGGGGAAACGCCCAGCACACGGCCCAAATTTTCGGCAACCTCAAGATCGTCGGGATCAGCGGACAGGGCCTGCCGATAAATCTTTTCTGCCTCGGAAAGATAGTAGGGACCCATCGTATAAAAAGTGCGGGCTATCCTCTTTATGGCATCCATATCCCCGGGGAAAAGTACTAACAGCTCCTGGTAAAACTTGAGGGCTTCCCCGGCAAACCCTTTGACAGCCAGATAACCGGCCACCTCGCTAAAGAGGGAAAAGGCCAGCCCGTGCAGGAAAACATCCCGGTGCTTTGCATCCGCCCCTGGGAAAAAGCACTCTTTTGCCAGGACAAAAAGCAGGTGGCAGGTTTTCCTCAGGCTATCGTACTGCCCCGCAGTACCCTGTATTTCTGCCGCGGAGATAAGGCCAAGGGCTTTTTCTTGTTCAGGCGCCAAATTTTCTGCCGGCTGGGCGGCCCTGTTCCCCTTTGCCCAAAAATCGCCTTTAAATAAATGATAGCCAAAATCCTCGCCAAAGATAATGCCAAAATAACCGGAAAGAATTTTGGGGATGGAAAAATCCCTCTCCCACACCAAATAATTATCGAGCATATTTAGTTTCCCCCTGAGAGGAAAAAGGAAAAAAAATCACGTAAAAATTGGCAGTCAAAAGTATAGAAACAACCGGCAAAAAAAATGTGGATTCCTTTTTCCTGGAAAGTACAACTGAATACCTGCCGGGGTGCACTCTCGATCGCCAGCAGCTCACAAATTCCTCTTTCCGCTGTATTCAATCCCCAATAGAGAAAGACAGCCAATCCTGCCAAACCTATTATAATTATTATCGGCATTTTCCAGTTCAAGAGCAAACCGCCTCCCGGCTGGTACTCTTGACCGAAAGCCCCTGTTTTATACAGGCCGGGCTCCTTCGCTTGACCGGAAAGGTGTTTACTGCATCACAGCCGCCAAGGCCTTGGCCAGGTGGGGTATCGTCCTTTTCGCTTCCCCCAGGGAATTTTCATGGCCGCCTATTTCCACGATCAGGCTGCGCTGGTGCAGATGCTGGTTGTAGGTAAAAGGCTGCTTTCTTATTCCCCTGGAAAGTCCGGGACATACCTCTTCGAGGGCATCCTGTAAAAAAAGTGCAAAACGCAAATTGTTGTTCCAACCCTGGTGATTGGAGCCTAGGACAAATAAAACCCTTCCGGTTTCCAGTCCTTTGACAGAAGTTGTCGTAACGCTGCGCGAAACCCCATCGCGGTGCAGATCGAGAACCACTTTGATACCGGGATTCCCGGCAAGAATCTCTTCAACCGCGGGGCGGGCTTTTTCATAGGCATTGCGGCGCGGTATATCAAATACCTCCTGGCAATGGAGTACAGAAATTCCGTATTCTACTTCCAAAATTTTTTTTAAATAATCTCCCAAGGCGACTACAGTCTTCTCCATGTTATTGCTGAAGGCCTCCCCGGAAGAAATCACAAAAGATTCGGTGGTATGCGTGTGATAGATCAGCACCTTTGGCGGTTTTCCCTGTTCCGATGTTATATTTTCCCGCGCAACTGCGGCAGCAGAACACTCCTCCCCTTCCGGGGCGGGCTTTTGTACCGGATCTATGGATGTGTTGTCCACTTCAGACTCAGCTGAAAGCGAAAGGCTGGAGGACATTTCCTCATCCGGCTCATTGGGGGAATTTACTGCCTGGCGCCCATCATGGCTCCCCGCCTCCAAGCCCATTCCGGGAATGGAATAGGCCAGAAGCAGGACGGGGATACGTTGAACAGACTCTTTTCCCCGGTCCAGGGAAAAGTTCTTCAAAACAGGAGACAAAAAAACCATAACGATAAACAGGGCTAAAAGGAGCAGAAAAAAAATCAATTTCTCCTTTTTTCTTACGCCTTTAGCCCTGACCACATTCCGGTAGCGTCCTTTTCTCCCTCTGGGGTAACCATATCTGAAGGACAAATCTTTCCCCCCCTTGTACCGTTCTAATATAAATATGTTTATAAAGGGGGGATTATACAGAAAGTTACTTCTTGGCTTTATAATCTTCGATGGCCCTGTGCAGCGCGTCCGCCGCCAGGTTGGAACAATGCAGCTTGGCCTCCGGAAGCCCGCCCAGTTCTTCGGCCACATCCTGATTGGTAATCAGCAGGGCTTCATCCAAAGTTTTCCCCTTAACCATCTCGGTAAGGGCGCTGCTGCTGGCTATGGCTGCCCCGCATCCAAAGGTGAGAAACTTAATATCCTGAATGATATTATCTTCCACCTTGATAAAAATTTTCATGATGTCGCCGCACCTCATATTGCCAACTTCGCCCACCCCGCAGGGATTGACCATTTCTCCAACGTTGCGCGGGTTTTGGAAGTGATCCATTACTTTTTCGTTATACATGCCTTTTCCTCCTTGTCTGCTCTGAGCGGCGGCCGTTTTAACGGGAATTACCAGCCCGGCCGGCACTCGCTTTGATCGGTTTGTATTTTATCACCGATAGTCTCTTTACGGCAATCACTTCCGGTAAACGGGGGACATCGATCTAAGCGTATGGACTGTTTCCCGGACTGCTTCCAGCGTAAAATCGATCTCTTCGGGGGTATTATCCTTGCCCAGGGTGAAACGAAGGGAACCCTGAGCGGTCTGGTGATCAAGCCCCATGGCCAGGAGAACATGGGAAGGCTCCGGCGATCCGGAGGTACAGGCCGATCCGCTGGAAAGGGATATGCCCTTTAAATCGAGGCTCAGCAGCAGGGATTCCCCCTCCACATAAAGGATGCTCACATTGATATTGCCCGGCAATCGTTTCTCCGGATGGCCGTTGAGGCGCACATCGTCTATCTGCAGCAACCCCTGAAGAAGCCGATCCCGCAGCCGAACAAGCCTATCCCTTTTTCCCGGCATATTAGCCGTGGCAATTTCCATGGCCCTGCCCAAACCAACGATACCGGGCACGTTATACGTCCCCGGCCTTAACCCCCCTTCCTGGGCTCCCCCAAAAATGATCTGCCTCAGCCGGGTATTTTTGCGCATATAGAGGGCGCCGACCCCTTTGGGGCCATAAAATTTATGGGCAGAAAGAGAAAGAAAATCCAGCGGTTGTTCCCGCAGGTTAAAATGGAGATGCCCAATGGCCTGCACAGCATCGGTATGAAAGTAGACCCCTTTTTCCCTGCAAATCCCGCCAATCTCCCCAATGGGCATAATAGTACCCATTTCATTATTGGCTGTCATAATGCTGACGAGGATGGTCCTTTCCGTAATGGCATCATCCACCTGCCGGGGCGATACCATACCGTATTCATCAACGGGTAAAATAGTAATATCATAGCCGATTTGCCCCAAAAATTTCACTGTATCAATCACCGCATGGTGTTCGACGGCACTGGTAATAATATGATTTTTCCCGGGGGCAAATTCCCTTGCCGCCCCCAAAATAGCAAGGTTATCGGCCTCCGTCCCGCCGGAAGTAAAAAGTATTTCTTCCGGAGAACAGCCCAGGCCGGCTGCAGTTTTTTCCCTGGCTTCGTCCAGGGCCTTGCGTGCCTCCCGGCCAAAGAAATGCAAACTGGATGGGTTCCCATACTTTTCTCCCAGAAAGGGAAGCATCGCCTCCAACACTTCCTCTCTCATAGGAGTTGTGGCACCATGATCCATATAAATTCTTTTCACCTAAGAGCAGCCTCCTCCCTCTCCAAGGATAAACTCACCTTATTTCCTGCCTGCAATCGACCATATTCTGTTTACAATCCATCATATCTTGAAGGGATATACTATCGAGCAGCTGGTTAATTTGATCACGCAGCCTTTCCCAAACCTTCCGGGCCATACAGTCTTCACCCTTGCCGCAGGAAGAAGATTCTTCATTTCCCCTGTTTTCGGCAAGACAATCAACCGGTGTAATCGGCCCGTCGAGGACGCGGACAATATCACCAACAAAAATCTCCCCGGGGGATGAAGCCAGCATATAACCCCCCTTAACGCCCCTTACGCTTAAAATAAGGCCGCTTCGCCTCAACAGAAGGAAGATCTGCTCCAGATACTGGCGGGAAATATTTTCTTCCATGGCTATTTTGCTCAAGGGAACAGGCCCGCCGCTGTAATGCAAAGCCAGGTGGATCATCGCCCTGACCCCATATTCACCCTTCGCGGAAAGACGCACTCCATCACCACCTTTGGATAATACCTGACTAATTTAGTAGGGTATTTAGAAAAAAAGAAAACCAAAAAGTAAATCTTGACTTTTATGGTCAGGTTATTAATTTTAGATTAGCACATCTTTTTTCAACCGTCAACGGTTCAGAAACATCTTTTTAATATTTTTTAAGGGGAAAAAAATTTGTTGCTCCCTTGGGCAGGCTTCAGCAGTTCCCCGTCTTTAGGAATTAACACCATGAATCTTTAGGAGCAATCAAAAAATAAAACA
>CAZAQM010000097.1:5903-7943 GCA_964487385.1 uncultured Dethiobacter sp. | reverse complement strand
GATACAAAAACCGTTCAGGAGGCCGGTGAGGTTTCTGTGCCGGTGGAGGTGAAGGAGGCCTGTCCCGGCAGCGTGGAGGTGACCGGAAACTTTACGGGTGTACTGGAGCCTGAAATGGTGGTCGGCGTTGTACATAAAATGGGTGGAAAGGTCAGCGAAGTAAAGGTAAAAGACGGTGATGAAGTAAAAGAAGGGGCTTTGCTGATTAGGCTGGATTCCGCCGAGCTTTCCGCCCAGGCAGCCCAGGCCGAGGCCGGCCTGAAGGCGGCCCTGGTTCAGCTTGAGGCAGCGGCAAGCGCTTTGGAAGATATGAGGATTCTTTACGAAGAGGATATCGTTTCCCATCAACAGTTTGAGCAGGC
Organism: uncultured Dethiobacter sp.; assembly: GCA_964487385.1. Taxonomy (GTDB): domain Bacteria; phylum Bacillota; class Dethiobacteria; order DTU022; family UBA8154; genus DUNV01. The sequence goes on along the minus strand of CAZAQM010000097.1, from coordinate 7,581 downwards.
TGAAACGGGGTATAAGCTTGCCGAGGCCGGGGCAGCCCAGGCAGAAGCAGCGCTGCAGCTCATCCGCACGCACCTCGACGATACCCTGATTACTGCCCCCATCAGCGGTACGGTTAGCGGTGTAACGATAAATCCGGGGGAGATGCTCGCCCCGGGCCTGCCGGTGGTGACCATCAATAAGCTGAAAACGATGGAAGTGCATGTCCAGCTGACGGAAAAAGATGTGGGGCGGGTTGTCAGGGGGCAAAAAGTCAGCGTCCTCGTTTCCGCAGTGGATCCGGAGCCCATCGGGGGGGAGGTCACTTTGCTCAGCCCGGTTGCCGATCCCCGCACAAAAACATTTGGTATGAAAGTGGCCCTTCCCAATGAAGAGGGGCGTCTAAGGGCCGGAATGACAGCGGTGATCGAGCTGATCATGGCTGAAGAAAGGGACGTTCTCGTTATACCGGTGGAAGCCGTGCTGAACAAGCAGGGCCGGCGGGTGGTCTATGTGGTGGATGATGTGGAAGGGGAAGCCCAAGCCCGCTGCTGCCCGGTAACCCTGGGACTGGAAAACGGGACGCTGGTCAGCGTGCGTGAGGGGGTCAGCCCCGGACAGCTGGTGGTGGTCAGCGGCCAGCACTACCTCGAAGAAGGGAGCCGGGTGGCCATCGTCGGGGGAGGGGTTGACCGATGAAACTGGCAAACTTTTCGGTCAACCGGCCCGTGGCCATCATCATGGTCGTCCTGGTGATCCTGATGATTGGTTTTGTTTCCCTAAGCGGCCTTTACGTGGACCTGCTGCCGGAGATGAATTTTCCCATCGCCATCGTCATGACGGGTTACACGGGGTCTGCCCCCCAGGAAGTGGAAACGCTCATCAGCAAGCCCCTGGAAGAAGCTCTGGGTACCGTTGGCAATATAAAAAATATCAGTTCCATGTCCTCTCTGGGCAGTTCTATCGTCATTGCTGAATTTGAGATGGGCACGGATATGGATTTTGCCACCCTGGAGATGCGGGAAAAGATCGATCTGGTTGGGGCTTATCTGCCCAAGGATGCCGATGATCCCATGGTCATACAAATGGATATCAATATGATGCCGGTGCTGCTTCTGGCCGTCAGCGGCGATCGCCCGCTGGCTGAACTGAAAAGCATCACCGAGGATATTATTAAGCCCCGCCTGGAACGGCAGGAGGGGGTTGCCTCGGTGGAAGTGATCGGCGGCCTAACCAGGGAAGTTCAGGTCATCGTCGAACCGGAAAAACTTGCTGCCTTCGGGCTGAATGTAACGCATGTGGTGCAGGCCCTGCAGGCGCAAAACATGAACCTGTCGGCGGGCCTGGCCACCAGGGGCGGGCAGGAAATGGCCCTGCGGGTCATCGGAGAATATTCCGCGGTGGAACAGATTGCTGCCAGCAGCCTCATGGCTCCCTCAGGAGCCCTGCTCCGGCTGGATGATGTGGCCCGCATTGAGGATGGCTACAAGGATATGTCGGCCGTCAACAGAAGCGGGGACAAGGCCGGAATTTTGCTCACCGTGCAGAAACAGTCCGGCTCCAATACCGTCTCCGTGGTGCAAAGTGCCCGGCATGTTGTGCAGGAGCTACAGGAAACCCAGTTGCCTGCAGACATCGCTGTCAGTACGGTGATGGATCAGGCGGAATTCATTGAGTTTGTCATTCAAAATGTCTACCAGA